>CAYOTJ010000015.1:0-4832 GCA_964406855.1 uncultured Saprospiraceae bacterium | reverse complement strand
TCGGTGTGCTTGCAGGCGGGGTAGCCCGTGCAGGCGATGAACTTGCTGCCCCGGTCGCGAAACTCTCCTGTACTCACTCCCGCTATGGTGCGGTAGGTGTCTGCTGACGACATTGCCTTAGAATTTGGGGCAAAGCACAGAGTCGTCGACGTATTCGCCTAAGTAAGCAACGCTGAGTTCGAAGGCGCCTTGCCCCCGGCGCGATACGCTGAGGTCAGTGAGGTTGGCGTCATAGCTGAAGCCCAACAGTACGCGCTGGTATTCAAGGCCTACCATGCCCACGATGGCGTCCATGCCATAGCGGTCGTCTACGCGCACAGGGCGCGCCCACATGCCCAGGTGGATAGCGGTACCTTTGCTTTCATTGGCCAGGAAGCGGAAGTTGAAGCCGGCATTGAGGGCCGCGTGGGGGCCTTGCACGTAGGCCAGTACGCGGGGGTGAAACTGCACGTATTCGCCCATAGGCACCCGCAAGTTGATGTAGGCCGAATACTTGCGGAAGAGGCGACTGCTGAGGCGTTCGTCTTCTTCACCATCGGGTTCATTGCGGTAGAAGAAACCAACCTCAGGCTCCAGGATGTGATGCAGGGCTACGCCGGCAAATATCCCGGTGCGTCTTTCGGGGGTATAGGTATAGTTGAGGCCAACCTGGTAGTCGCCAAAGGCGAAGTTGTTCTCGGGCAGGCGCTCGCCGGTGGGGTCTGTATAGCCATTGGAGCCATTGAATTGGTCGTCGAAGGTGAGCTGGCTGTAATTGATGTTGCGCTGCGCGATGCCTGCTTGTACGCCTAAGCTCAGGAATTGGTCGTTGAGCGGACTAAGCGCCTTGTGGTAGGCCAACGACACCATCACCTGATTGGTAGAGAAGTTGATTTCACGCACTTTGTCATTGTAGAAAAGCACACCCACACCAAACTGGTCGGATTGGCGGCGCTTGAGACGGCTGATGGGATAGCGGAAATCGGCAGCGGCCGATAGCGTCTGGTAGGGCGCTTCCAATACTTTGGCCCATTGCTCGCGGTAAATGGCCGAAACCCGGTACTTGCCCTCATACATGCCCGTGAGGGCGGGGTTGAGGGTGAGCGGAGAGGCAAAGAACTGCGTAAAGTGCTGATCTTGCGCGCTTACCAGCCTGATGCCGGTCAAAATAAATGCTAAAATCGGTAAAAATGACTTCATCTTCATGGTTGATTCCAAATTGCCCTCCAAAGGTACAGGTAATTTTATATTCACAAGGAACGGGCAATATGAGGGGATTATTTTATTTTTGGAGCTTCACAATAAAACAACGGCATGAGGACTTTCGCCATTTGCCCCCTTACAGCGGTTCCGGTGCGCCGCGGCGCCTCCCATCGCGGCGAGATGGGCACCCAACTTTTATTTGGCGAAATGGTGGAAGTGCTGGAGCAACGCAATAACCGCTGGTCTAAAGTTCGCTGCTGCGATGATCATTTTGTGGGCTGGGCGCCTACGCTGCAATTACATTTCCTCTCCGCAGACGACTATAAGAACTATACGGCTCATCACGGCTTAGTGCTTGATCTCTTCCACAGCCTGATGGGCGAAAACCAGTCGGTGCCGCTTACCTTAGGCGCTCACCTGCCGGCGTTCGACGGTATGCAGCTCTATCTCGGCGATCAGCGTTTTACCTTCAGCGGGCAGGCCGTTTTCCCGGAAGACATACGCCAACGCGACGAACTCATGGTAAAAACGGCCCGCCGCCTGCTCAATGTGCCTTTCCTTTGGGGAGGGCGCACGCCTATGGGCGTAGACGGCCCCGGCTTGGTGCAGTTGGCCTGTAAGGTGGCAGGCATAACGCTGCCCCGATTGGCCGAGCAGCAGGTCAATCAGGGCGAACTGGTCGATTTTGTTGAGCAGGCGCGCTCCGGCGATCTGGCTTTTTTTGAAAACAACCACGGCCGCATCTCTCATACGGGCATATTGCTGGGCGATGGAGAAATTATACATGCCTTCGACAAGGTGCGCATCGACATCATTGACCACTACGGCATCTACAACAAACAGCTCAGCCGCTACACCCACCGCCTGCGCGTCATCAAGCGCGTGGCGCCTGCTCCGGTTGCGCCTGCCGCTACCGCCAGGGCCGGCGTCGCGGCCGTTGAACAGATTGCCTTGTTTTAAGCATACCTGCAATAAGGCCAATCGCTTTACCTTTGCACAAACACATCAAAAATTATGCGCGGAACCATCATTTCAATATTGGTGCTGGGCGCCGTCATCTGGGGCGTCGCCTACCTCAACCCGCTGGTGAAGAACTATGCCGTATTTCGCTATGAGCGCGACCACCCGGAGGTCATGATCATTGTGAGCAAAAACGACGACCAGGTGCAGCTTTTCAATCGGGGTAGTCAGGCCGTGTATAGTTTTATTGAACTCAATATGGCCTTTACCGATAGGAGCGGTGCAGAAACCGAGCAGCTTGCCCAACCCGTAGAAGGGCTGTTGCCGCCTCAGGATACCTTGTTTTTTGAAGTTCCCGACGCCATGCGGCGCAAGTTTCGCCAAGGTTGCACCGTTACGATCAAGAGCGCCCTGGGCGAACAGTTGCGCCAATAACCAGCCCAACGCTTACCTTTGCAGCCATGACGCATACCATCAAAGCTACCCTCCAGCGCAGTATCGACCTCAAGCAGCACCTCTTAGCTGATGAGGCCCTGTTGGCCCGTATAACGCAAACCATAACGGCGCTTACTCACTGCTTTCAGCAGGGCGGCAAGCTGCTGCTCTGTGGCAATGGCGGTAGCGCCGCCGATGCCCAGCATTTAGCCGCCGAGTTTTCCGGCCGCTTTTACCTCAATCGGGCGCCGTTGTTTGCCGAGGCCTTGCATGTTAATACGTCTTACCTCACCGCTGTGGCCAACGATTATGGCTACGACCATACCTATAGCCGATTGGTGGAGGCCATGGGGCGCCCCGGCGATATGCTCTGGGCTTTTTCTACCTCCGGCAATTCGCCCAATATCTTAGCGGCGCTGGATCAGGCGCGTCTTCAGGGTATGACCCTCGTGGGTTTCACCGGCGCCACAGGAGGCCAGATGGCCAACCGCTGCAACTGGTTGCTGAATATGCCTTCCAACGATACGCCCCGCATACAGGAAGGCCATATCACGGTAGGCCACATCATCTGCGAGCAGGTAGAACAGGCTCTGTTTGGCCCGCCAAACTCCGATCAATGAAAATGGAGTCGGCTGTCTTTGGGCGCACAACAACCCGCGTGCTCGCTTGTTTATAGTTCTCCAGGCTAAGATTTATGAATTTTGGCTCGGAGAACTCATAAGGTAAAAAAACAATGTTATGGCATACGCCAGCCTGCGCGACGCCGCACTCGACCTGGAGCGCAACGGTCGCCTCATCCGCATCAAAAGTGAAGTAGACCCCCATTTGGATATGGCGGAAGTGCATCGCCGCGTTTTCGATGCCGGCGGCCCTGCGCTCTGGTTTGAGCGCGTCAAGGGCAGTCCCTTTCAGGCTATATCCAATATATATGGCACTTACGAGCGCACCGAATGGCTCTTTCGGCATACCCTCGATAAGGTGCAGCGGGTCATAGAGCTCAAAGCCGATCCTGCCAACTTCTTTCGTAAACCTACCCGCTACCTCGGCGCGCCCTTCACCGCCCTCACGGCCCTGCCGCGTCGGCGCTACAACGCGCCCATCGGTTATGGCGAGACCACCATCGATCAGTTGCCCCTCATCAAGTCGTGGCCTATGGATGGCGGCGCTTTTGTGACCCTGCCCCAGGTGCTGAGCCTGCCGCCCGGCAGCCGCAATCCCATGCACAGCAACATCGGCATGTACCGCATTCAGCTTTCGGGCAACGACTATGCCCTCAACCGCGAGATCGGCCTGCACTATCAGTTGCACCGCGGCATAGGCGTACACCATACGGCCTACAACGACAGCGATGCGCCCTTCCGCTGTTCCATCTTTGTGGGCGGCCCGCCCAGCCATGCCTTTTCAGCCATTATGCCCCTGCCCGAAGGGCTTACCGAGATGACCTTTGCAGGCCTGCTCGGCGGGCGGCGGTTTGGCTACCTGTGGCGCGACGGCCACCTGCTCAGCGCTGATGCTGATTTTGTCATTACCGGGGTTATCCGAAAGGGCGCCAAAAAGCCCGAAGGCCCCTTCGGCGACCATCTGGGCTATTACAGCCTCACCCACGACTTCCCCGTCATGGATGTGCACAAGGTCTATCACCGCCGCGACGCCCTCTGGCACTTCACGGTAGTAGGCCGCCCACCTCAGGAAGACTCCAGTTTTGGCCACCTCATCCACCTGCTCGTCAAACTCCTGACGCCCCAGGAATTTCCCGGCGTGCGCCAGATCCATGCCGTCGACGCAGCCGGCGTACACCCCCTGCTGCTGGCCATCGGATCGGAGCGCTATATGCCCTTCCGCGAGCAGGTACCCGAGGAATTGCTCACGCAGGCCAATCGCATCATCGGCTCGGGCCAAACTTCGTTGGCCAAGTATCTCTTCATCGTAGATGGCGCCGACGACAGCCGGCTCATGGCCCGCGATATTCCGGCCTTCTTCCGCCATCTGCTGGAGCGCGTAGATATCAGCCGCGACTTGCACTTTCAGACCAAAACCACCATCGATACCCTCGACTACTCGGGTACGGGCTGGAATGCCGGCTCTAAACTCATCGTAGCGGCCCGAGGCCCCAAACGCCGCCAATTGGCCGCAGAAATACCCGCCCGGCTCACCTTACCCGCAGGGTTCTCCCAGCCGCATCTGGCTCTGCCCGGCGTGCTCATGGTGGAAGGCCCGGCCTTTACTCAGGAGCCGCAGGCCGGAGCCCGCTTAGC
>CAYOTJ010000014.1:0-17745 GCA_964406855.1 uncultured Saprospiraceae bacterium | reverse complement strand
GGCCTTAAGGCTGCTGATGGCGTAAACGCGATGGATCTTCTGACGGAAGAAGAATATCTGGAGATACTGGATACGTTGCCGGTAGAGAACCAGATGCTGGATGAATCAGATGCCAACAAGTTTGTAGCCAAGATGGGCGCCGATGCCATCCGCGATTTGCTGATGCGCCTCGACCTCGATCAATTGAGCTACGATCTTCGCCACCAAGCCGGCACGGAGACCAGCCAGCAGCGCAAATCGGAAGCGCTTAAGCGCCTTCGCGTGGTGGAAGCCTTCCGGGAGGCCGCTCAGCGCATGGAGAATCGCCCTGAGTGGACGATCATCCAGTACTTGCCCGTAGTGCCGCCGGAGCTTCGTCCGCTGGTGCCGCTGGATGGCGGCCGTTTCGCCAGTTCTGACCTCAATGACCTCTATCGCCGGGTGATCATTCGCAACAACCGCCTCAAACGCTTGTTGGAAATAAAGGCCCCCGAAGTGATCCTTCGCAACGAGAAGCGGATGTTGCAAGAGGCCGTAGACTCCCTCTTCGACAACTCGCGCAAGTCAAACGCTGTAAAAGCAGAAGGCGGCCGGGCGCTGAAGTCGTTGAGCGATATTCTTAAAGGTAAGCAGGGTCGATTCCGTCAAAACCTGTTGGGTAAGCGCGTCGACTACTCCGGCCGTTCGGTTATTGTTGTAGGACCAACGCTGAAACTTCACGAATGCGGGTTGCCTAAGGCAATGGCAGCTGAGCTTTTTAAACCGTTTATCATCCGCAAGCTCATTGAGCGCGGTATTGTGAAGACGGTAAAATCAGCTAAAAAGCTCGTTGATCGCAAAGAGCCGGTGATCTGGGAAATCCTGGAGAATATTCTCAAAGGGCACCCTGTCATGCTCAACCGCGCCCCAACGCTTCACCGCTTGTCGATTCAGGCATTCCAGCCGAAGTTGATAGAGGGCAAAGCCATTCAGCTCCACCCGCTGGTGTGCGGCGCCTTCAACGCCGACTTCGACGGCGACCAGATGGCTGTACACGTACCCCTGAGCCAGGCATCCATTCTGGAGGCGCAGGTGCTTATGTTGTCATCGCACAACATGTTGAACCCGCAAAACGGCACTCCCATTTCGCTGCCTTCTCAGGACATGGTACTTGGTCTGTATTATATCACCAAGGAGCGCAAATCTACGGGCGATATCAAGGTCAAGGGTGAAGGCCGCGCCTTCTACTCAGCGGAAGAAGTCATCATTGCCTACAATGAGGGCAAACTCGATCTTCATGCTTTGATTAAAGTACGGGCTCGTGTGGAAGACGAACAGGGTAACTTCGTTACCCGGCTGATTGATACGACCACCGGGCGCGTATTGTTCAACGAAGTGGCCCCCAAGTCGGTGCCTTTTGTGAACATGCTCCTGACCAAGAAAAACCTGAAGACGGTTATCGGCGATGTGCTTGAGCGCACCAACTTTGCCGTCACAGCCGACTTTTTGGACAACATCAAAGACCTGGGTTTCCGCTGGGCATTTAAGGGCGGGTTGTCGTTCAATCTGGGCGACCTTATTACCCCCTCGATCAAGGTCAAAATGCTGGCTGAAGCACAAGCTGAAGTGGATGAGGTATGGGATAACTACAACATGGGTCTCATTACCAACAACGAGCGCTACAACCAGATCATCGACAAGTGGACGTATGCCGATAACCGCATTACCGACTCACTGATGAAGGAGCTGGCCCAGCACAAGCAGGGCTTCAACTCTGTATTCATGATGCTCGACTCGGGCGCTCGCGGTTCCAAGCAGCAGATTAAGCAGCTTTGCGGTCTGCGGGGCCTGATGGCCAAGCCCAAAAAATCGGGCGACAGCGGCGGGGCCGTTATCGAGAACCCCATCCTGTCGAACTTTGGCGACGGCCTTTCGGTATTAGAGTACTTCATCTCTACGCACGGTGCCCGTAAGGGTTTGGCCGATACGGCACTTAAAACGGCCGATGCCGGTTATCTGACCCGTCGTTTGGTGGATGTCGCTCAGGACGTTGTTATCACGGAAGACGATTGCAGCACACTGCGCGGTATCGAGACAACGGCGCTGAAAGACAATGAAAAAATCATTGAGCCGCTGTCTTCGCGCATTGAAGGTCGCTTTACGCTGCATGATATTGTTCACCCCATTACGGATGAGATCATTCTGAAGGCGGGTGAATACATCAGCACGCGCTTAGCGGAATACATTGAGCGGGAAGGCGTGGAAACGGTGACCATTCGCTCGGTGCTCACTTGCGAAACCCGTCAGGGTGTTTGTGCCAAGTGCTATGGTAAAAACTTAGCTACAGGCCGGATAGCAGAGATGGGCGATGCGGTGGGCATCATTGCAGCACAGTCTATTGGCGAACCGGGTACGCAGCTTACTCTCCGTACCTTCCACGTGGGTGGTGTGGCCTCGCTGTCTAAAACCGAGTCGGAAATCATCTCTAAATTCAACGGCAAGGTTGAGTTTGACGGGGTGCGCGTAACGGAGTTTGAAGACGAGCTCGGCACTACCAATAAGGTGGTACTGTCGCGTACGGGTGAACTGCGGATTGTAGACCCCGAAACGGGTAAGCAGTACGTATCTCAGCACGTGCCTTATGGCTCGACGATGTACGTCAAAGACGGTGAAATCATTGCCCGCGGCAAGCGGATATGCGAATGGGATCCCTTCAATGCCGTAATCGTATCGGAATTCTCCGGGATTGCTCACTTTGAAGACATCGAAGAGGGCGTTACTTTCCGGGTGGAGCGCGACGATCAGACGGGCTATGCTGAGAAAGTGATCGTTGAACCCAAGAACCGCCGGAAGATGCCGTCGATCCGGATCATCGACAAGAATGGCGAAGACCTCCGCAGCTATAACCTGCCGGTGGGATCGTACATCTCTATCGAAGACGGAGCCGAAGTGCGTGCCGGGGAGAAGATTGTAAAAATCCCGCGCAAGCTGGGTAAGATCCAGGATATTACCGGCGGTCTGCCGCGTGTGACGGAACTGGTAGAAGCGCGCAACCCCTCCAACCCGGCCATTGTGTCGGAAATTGACGGGGTGGTGAGCTTCAGTCCGAAGATCAAGCGCGGCAACCGCGAAGTAGTGGTGACGTCTCGCGACGGCCAGAAGCACAAATACCTCATCGGCCTGTCGAAGCACATTCTGGTACAGGATGGCGACTTTGTGCGCGCCGGTACGCCGCTGTCGGACGGCGCCATAGCCCCGCGCGACATCCTCCTGATCAAAGGCCCGTTTGCCGTGCAGCAGTATTTGGTGAATGGCATTCAGGAGGTATATCGTTCGCAGGGTATTACGATCAACAACAAGCACATAGAGACCATCGTCCGTCAGATGATGCGTCGGGTGCAGATTGAAGATCCGGGCGATACCAGCTTCTTAGAAGGCGAGGCCGTTGAGAAGTTCGAATTCATGGAAGTCAACGACTGGATCTTCGACAAGAAGATTGTTACTGACCCGGGTGAATCGAACAAGCTCAAGGCGGGCCAGTTGGTGACGCTGCGCCAGTTGCGTGAGGAGAACTCTTTCCTGAAGCGCAACGACAAGCAGTTGGTAACCTACCGCGATGCCATTGCGGCTACATCGAGCCCGCTGTTGCAGGGCATCACCAAGTCTTCTTTGGGTACGACAAGCTGGATTTCGGCGGCATCGTTCCAGGAGACGACCAAGGTGCTGAGCACGGCGGCCATCTCGGCCAAGCGGGATGAGCTGGCGGGTCTGAAAGAGAACGTCATTGTAGGTAAGCGCATTCCGGCAGGTACGGGTATGCGCAAGTACGAAAACATCTTTGTAACGACCAAGGCCAACCAGAGCAACTGGGAGTCGCGGCAGTCGATGGAAGAGATGGAATACGAAGAGGAAGATTTCGATTAAGTCAGGCCGGGGCTTAGGCCCCTGTCTACGCCATACCATCCCCGTATGAAACTTCGGTTTCATACGGGGATTTTTGTTTGTCCCTGTCAAATCGCAGTTCATTCCCAGTTTTTGCCTTACCTTTAAACCCCGAAGAAGAAGTTGCTTCCGTATGCACCATTTGATCAAATCAGTCCGGGTAGTAGATCCGGCCTCAGTATGGAACGGGCACGTCGTAGACGTTGAGCTCAAAGGCGGTCTTATAACCGCTATTGGAACGCAATTGGCATCCGCCGGGCAGGTATGGGACTACCGTGGCGCTTGTTTGTCGCCGGGTTGGGTAGATGTGGGCGCTTATGCCGAAGACCCTGGTCAGGAGCATAGGGAAGACCTGCATAGCTTAGCGGAAGCGGCGCGCGCAGGCGGATTCACGCAGGTAGTGATACAACCCGACGCTCAGCCCGTGCGCCACGATAAGTCGGGCATCTTGTATGTAAAAACGCAAGCCCGGGGCTTGCCTGCGCGCCTTCATCCGATGGGGGCCCTGAGCCGCGATCTGGCGGGGCGGGAGATCAGCGAAATGATAGATATGCACCAAGCCGGGGCGGTAGCTTTTACGGATAGCGGGCATCCGGTGCAACATGCCGGGCTGTTGCTGCGAGCGCTGCTGTATGTGAAGGCCTTTGGCGGGTTGGTAATTCATCAGCCGCTGGATGAAACCATAGCGCCGGGCGGACAGATGCACGAAGGCCTGATGAGCACCTCGCTGGGTATGCGCGGGATACCGGCTTTAGCCGAAGAGATTATGGTAGAGCGCGATCTTCGGTTGCTGGCCTATACCGAATCGAGGTTGCACTTAGCCAATATTTCGACGGCGGGGGCTGTGGCGCGCATTCGGGAGGCAAAACAGGCGGGCTTAGCCGTGACGGCTTCGGCGCCGGCGCTGAATTTGCTGTTTACGGATGAGGCTGTAGCCACGTTTGAATCAAACTTCAAGGTGATGCCGCCCCTGCGGAGCGAAGCCGACCGACAGGCGCTGTTGGGGGGGCTGGCTGATGGAACCATAGACTGGATAGGGGCCAATCACCGTCCTTTAGAACCGGAAGCGAAGGTGCTGGAGTTTCCGTATGCCGACTTTGGGGCGGTAGGGCTGGAGAGCTGCTTTGGGGTGTTGCGCCGGGCAACGGCCGGCATATTTGACATAGCGGCATTGATCGACCGGATGAGCGTGCGGCCCAGGGCCATACTGGGGTTAGAGCCCGCCTGCATAGCGGTGGGTGAGAAGGCTGATCTCACTTTGTTTGATGCCGATGCCGACTGGGTATTTGGAGAGGCTGATCTGTGCTCGAAGTCGAAGAACAGCCCTTTGCCGGGCGTATCGCTGAAAGGGAGAGCTTTGGCTACTTTTGTGTGATGATTGCCGTAGGGCGCGCATAGAGCAGGCAGGCGGCTACACAGCGGATAGCGCCCGGCCAAGGGATAGAAGCGGTATAGCCGACCCCAAGGAGGCTATAATAGCGGATAGCCCGGCCGCCGTGCTGCCCGGCATCACCGTTCGGAGGAAGTATATAGCTGAGGGCAGCAGGGCGGTGGCCCCAAAACAAAAAACCACCGGCTCAGTGCAGGCAGTGCGTAATAAATTTCAGAGTAAGAATAATGTTGTAAGTTATGGAACAGGTGCAACCTTGGTGGGGGCATGGCGTAAAAAACGGCTTGCTGGCCGGCGTATATACTGCGGCGGCATTCTCGATGGTATACGCCATAGACAAGGCCTGGATGCTGAGCCCCGTATGGTATTGGGCGTCGATGGTCATTTATGTGGCGTTGATGTACCGGGCGGGCGCGGCGGCGGGCGGCCCCGAGTTTAAGGACTGGGTGCGGACGCCATTTTTGGTGTTTGTTATTGCCAATCTGTTGTTCTATGTGTTTTTTTATACGCTGTTTACTTTTGTAGACCCGGGGCTGTACGACATCCAGGCCGAGTTGTTGGAGCGGGCCGGGCGGCTGAAGAAGCCGGAAGACCGCGAAAGCTTAGCGATGCGGCCGGGCGGGGTACTGAGGGCTTATGTGAACAGCTTAGTGGGCGGTTTTGTGCTGGCCGCCGGTATTGCCATAGTTTTACAAAAACGCTGAGCCTGTGAATGATGTATTAGACCTTTCGGTGGTAGTGCCGCTGTACAACGAAGACGAGTCGTTGCCCGAGCTGGAAGCCTGGATACGCCGGGTGGTAGAAGGTATGGGGCTGACGTATGAGATCGTGATGGTAGACGACGGCAGCACCGATAACTCGTGGGCGGTGGTGAAAGCGCTGGCTGCGGCCAACCCTGCGGTGCGGGGCATAAAATTCAGGCGCAACTATGGCAAATCGCCGGCGCTGCATACGGGCTTTCAGGCCTGCCGAGGGAGGGTAGTGATTACGATGGACGCCGACCTACAGGACAGCCCCGACGAGATACCGGAGCTGTACCGGATGATACGGGAAGGCGGCTACGACTTGGTGTCGGGCTGGAAGCGACGGCGGCACGACCCCTTGGGTAAGACCCTGCCTTCGCGCTTCTTCAACGCCGTGACGCGCTATGTAAGCGGCATCCCGCTGCACGACTTCAACTGCGGACTGAAGGCCTACCGGCAGGAGGTGGTGAAGGGCATAGAGGTGTATGGCGATATGCACCGCCACATACCGCTGTTGGCCAAATGGGCGGGCTTCAGGCGCATCACCGAGAAGGTGGTGGAGCATCGCGCCCGCAAGTATGGGGTGAGCAAGTTTGGGGTGTCGCGTTTGGTAACGGGATTTCTGGACCTGCTGACGCTGCTGTTCATTGGCAAGTTTGGCAAGCGGCCCATGCACTTTTTCGGGGGGCTGGGCATACTGATTTTTTTGCTGGGGCTGGGCTCCTCCATTTATATAGGCGCTACCAAGCTGTGGCGGCTGGCGCAGGGCTTACCCACCATATTGGTGACGGATAACCCCTACTTTTACTTAGCGCTGACGTGCATGGTGATCGGTACGCTGCTGTTTGTGACGGGCTTTTTAGCCGAGTTGCTGATTCGCAACGGCGCCGACCGCAATGTATACCTGATAGAAGAGCGGCTTGGTATAGCCGAAAGTCATTAGTCGGCGACTTCCTCTGCCAGCCAAACCCAGCCGGCCGCCCGGGGCAGGTTGTTCATGGCCAATTCGCGCCGGGCGCGCTGATGGAGGGCCTGCAAGGGGTTGTCGGCGGCCAGCAATTCAAGGGCTTCGGGGCTTTGGCGCAGGGCGCCAATGTCCTCCGGCGATGGCGGCGCGGTAAGGGAGGCCAAATGGCCGAGGTCGTTGCCGGTGAGTATTGCGCTTTTGCGGGCAGAAGGCGGCAGTTGGTCGAAGCCGATGCCAATCTGGGCCATATCCTGAAAAAGAGTGTATACGGCTTCTCCGCTGACGCGCGCGTAGTAGGCGCCGCCCATGCGCGCCATGAGGTCCACTTTGTGGGGGTCGATGCGCCCCTTCTCATCGAGGATGGCCTCTTGAATGTGCAGGCGCACAATGTCGCAAAGGATGAGGTGGCCGGCGCCGCCCTGATCGCCGAGGGTGATGATGTCTCTTACTTTGCACTCCATCTGCACCGGGCTTTCCTGCACGCGAAAGGGGCGCACCAACTCGGAAGCTAAGGGGGTGAGGCCCGATTTTTCAAATTCGTTTACATGAGGGGGGTAGTTGATGCTGCACAGGGCCATTTGGCGCACGATGGGGTAGCTGACCATGTTGATGACGCATTCGCGGGTGGCTTCTATGTTGTGGAGGGTGTCTTTGGTGGTGTTGTTTACCTCGCGTCGGTTGGAGGAGAAGACGCAAAGCGGCGGGTTGGAGCTAAAGACGTTGAAAAAGCTGTAAGGCGCCAGATTGGGGACTCCCCCGGCATCTACGGTGCTCACGAAGGCAATGGGGCGGGGCGCCACGGCGCCTACTAAGTATTGGTGCAGTTGGGCCGTAGGTATGGCCCCGGGGTCGATGGTCAGCATGAGTACAGTGCTCAGATGATGAAAAATGCGTTACAACGGACAAAGATAAAGATTGCGGGCCGAAGCGCCCGTGCGCTACATCACATTAGTCGACCCGTATGGGCGGCGTTCGGGGCGATATTCCGTTTTCGTTGATGGCTTCTATGGCGTAGTAATAAGTTTTGCGGTTGTCCATACCTTTGTAGTAGTACTCGTTGGCATCGTGTACCATGATGCAGTTGTAGAGCTTATCGGGGGCTGTGCCAAAGTAGATGTTGTAGGCGTAGGCGTCGTCGACGGGGTTCCAGCGAATCCAGGCCGAGCGCTTATCCTTATCGGTGCGCAACACCATGAAGGTGCGCACCGAGTCGGGGGGAGACCCGGCGCCCAAGCCAAAGACGCGCAGGCCTGAGATGGCAAACTTTCCGGAGGCAGTATGCACATTTTCGAGTTTGAGGTAGCGGGCGGTTACGGGTTGGGGCAGCGCTACATAGTCGTGGGGCGCATCGGTGGTATTGCGGCTTTTATCCACGAGCACCTCCCAGCGGCGGCCGTCGAGGGAGTGCAGCAGGCGGTATTGGTGGTAAATGTCGGTGCGCTTGCCGAGGATGTCGGCGTCCTGGTCGGCGTAGTTGATCTGAACGGCGCGCACCGTAGCGGGGGCGCCCAGGTCGGTTTGTATCCATTCGCCGGGCTGGTCGGAGGCGGCGCACCAGTAGGTTTTTAGGTTTTCATCGACGGCAAAGTTGGGGTAGTGGGCGCCGTAAGTAGAGGATACCTGCACGGGTTTTTGGTAGTTGAGCAGCATCCAGCCCGTGAATCGGCTGCGCAAGTGATCGGCCGGGCCGTTGGGCAGGTAGTGGGGGTAGTCGCCGAAGGCGGTATTGCAATACATCAGGCCGTCGGCATCGAAGCCGGCGGGCCAGAAGCCAATGCGGCGCTCAAAGTTGTTTTTGACGGAAAGGGCGATGGTCGACACATGCCACCAGTTGTTCCAGGCATCGGGAAAGGTGGCGCCATGCCCGGCGCCTCGGGCAAAGCCGCCCGGCTTAAAAGAGAGGGGGTCAGACTGGGGCGTGAAAGGCCCCAGCGGAGAGTCGCCTACTACTACGCCGTCGGCATAGCCGCTAAATTCGGTGCCCGGCGCGCCGTATTGCAGGTAATACCGGCCGTTGTGGGCCGTCATCCAGGCGCCCTCTATGAAGGGGTCGAGGAAAGTATTGTCCATATACTCCCCGAAGCGCTGCCAGCCATAGCGGTCGGGCTCCAGCAGGTACATCTCGCGGCGCGCGCCTATGGGGGCCAGGGTTTTGCGGTCGAGCTCAACGCCATACAGCGGGTAGCGGTTGCTGCTGCCGTTGTACATATACAGCCGGCCGGAGGTATCGTCGAGAAAAAAAGCGGGGTCCCAGCCGCCGATCTCAAAAGCAGGTACGAGCTCGCTCCATTCGTTGGCTTTGGGGTTGACGCTCATCCAGATGGGAAAGGTAGCGGAATAGGTAGACCCAAACAGGATGAGCGTATCGCCGAGGGCCAGTGCGGCCGGCGCGCACAGATCGTCGTACACCTTATGATGAGGCTTGAGAAAACTGCGCGACACGAAGTTCCACTGCACCAGATCACTGCTCCACCAGTATCCCCATTGGTTGGTAGAAAAAAGGTAGTAGTCGCCTTTAAAACGCACAATGACGGGGTCGGCGGTAGCGCGGTGGCGGCCCCAATCGCTGAAGTTGGGTATGGGCGTGAAGCCGTAATCGAGGTTCATGGGGTTGCAGTAGGTGCCGCTCTGAGCGGGTAGCATCTTGGGCGTAGCTATTAACAAGCTGATTAACAGGGGTAAAAGGAAGGTGGCGAAGCAATTGGACTTGCACATGCTGGAGGTTGTTTAATGGATACAGGGCAAAAATAGGAAATTGGCAGCCCGGATGGGCCGTACCGGCATGGGTTTAGTGCCCGTTGTAATGATTTTTTGGGCGTGCCCCCGCGCGCCATTTGGTTATGCGGCGCCTGAGGGCGCAGAAGCGGGTACAGGGGCGCGCGGGGTCGCCACGCCCTCGTTACACTCGGTCGGGTAAACGTGTTCCGCTCTTATGGCTACATCTGACGGCGCCCTTTGAGGGGCCGCCGTCAGCCGTAGCCATACCGCTGCACCCCCTCACGCGGGCGGGTTGCAAAAGTGGAGAATATGCTTTATCTTGGCAGGCTATGTTATTGTAATAAGTAAGATAGCCGCTTAATTGAAATCGCATGACAAAAACTACTACGGATCACATATCGGTACTAACCCATCTCAACGAAGCCTTGAGGGCGTTGATGAACAGCGATGGCAGTTGGACGTCGCTACGGGAACCGTTTGAAGTATTGGGGCGTCTGGCAGAGAGCGAAGTGCTCACTTTGATAGAAATTGACCAGATTTTTGAGGATAAAGTGTTTTTTGTAGGCCGGATTGTGCTGCTGCGCGGCAGCAATGGGACCCACGTGCTACCCTTGGATCTGCGGCAGAAACACCGGCGCAGCCTGTCTGATAAAGACTGGTTTAATCAGTTGGCCGCCGGTAAAAGAGTAGGCGGTCTCAAAGCAGAGCTGGACCCGCATTGGTATGGTTTTATGAAAGACTATGGTCTTAATTTTGAGTCTTTTTTGCTCTTTCCTGTTTTTGTCGACCAGCAGCTCTGGGGCATCATGGGCATGGGCGGCGCCGAAGCCGACAAGCGCTGGAGCGACGCCCAGAAAATGGCCGTAGATACCTTTGCCACGGTGTTGGCCAACCAGCTCATCCGGCGCGCTGCTCAGCAAGCTCTGACGGCCAGCATGGAAGAGCTGGCCTTGAGCGAAAACCGCTACCGGAACTTTGTCAACCTGAGCATGGAGGGCATTTACTACCTCCAGATTGATCCGCCCATGCCCCTGGGCCTTCCCGTTGAAGAGCAACTGCGCTGGTATTACCATAAAGCCTATTTGCAGTATTGCAACCCCACTTTTTGCGCCATGTATGGGCTGGGGGCTCCGGAGGAGGTCATTGGCATGCCCTCCCACCATGTATATGCGCACGACCCCAATGGCGATGTCGTACGGGCTATCGTAGCGTTTGTTCAGGGCGGGTACCGACTGACTGCTTTTGAAACCCGCGAGATCACGCAAAACAATACCGATGTATGGTACATCAACAGCGCTGTGGGGGTTGTTGAAGGCGATCGCCTTATTGGGGTATGGGGCATACAACAAGACATTACCACCCGCAAAAGGGCAGAGCTGGCGCTGGTAGAGAGCGAACTGAAACTCAAGGAGGTAATGGCCGGCGCCCAGATCGGGATATGGGAGTGGCGCCGCGCTGCGCCCGGGCATTTTGACATAGATGAAAATGTGGCTAATATTATGGGGTTGCCTCCGGAGCAGCGCACCTTAGCTTCTACCGACTTCTGGCAGCGGCTGAGCCCGGAATCGGGGCGGATGCTGAAAAACCTGATTAGCCGCCGCAGAAAAGACGAAAATCGCTTTTATGAGAGCGACTTCCAGTTGCTCACCGCGTCGGGGAAATGGCGCTGGGTACACCTCCGGGGCGTAGTGGTAGCGCAAAAAGACGGGCAGGTGGAGCGCATCATCGGCACCCTGCTGGAAGAAGACGAGCGAAAAAACGCCGAAAAACTCCGATTGGAAAACGAGTCGCTCTTCCGGGCCTTTTTTGATTACAGCCCACTGGGGGTATACTATATAGGCAGGCAGTTGGAGTTTTTGTACGTCAATCGGCGCTTTTGTGAGATCATCGGCTATGAACCGGAGGAGTTGCTGGGTCGGAACGTATGGAGCGTAGCCTACATTGACGACCATACCCTGATAAAACTGGCAGTTGAAGAAGCCTTCTTTGGCGGACAGCAGGAGGTGAAATTAGTAAAGCGCTACTTACACCGCAACGGCGATATCGTATGGGTAAATGTCACCGTCACCATGGTGCGGGATGACAACGAGGCGTTCCAATTTGCCATCGTGCTGGTAGAAGACATCACCGAGCAGATGCGCTATAAAGAGGCCGTTGAAATAAACGAAGCCCGGGTGAAATTGGCGTTTAATGCCCTGCCCGACCTTAAATTTTTAGTTACGGCCTCGGGTTTTGTCATCGACCTGTTTGCCTCTGCCGCAGAGTTAGATACGATGGGCCTGAGGCGCGATCTGGTTGTGGAACATTATTTAGCCGACTGGATGCCGTCTTTTATCACACAAGGGTTTTTACACAACATACGCAAAGCGCAGGAAAACCCGGGCGAGGTACAGCGCTTCGAGTTTATATGGCCGGCCGCCGCGGGGGCGCTGTTTTACGAGGCCCGCATCAGCAGCATCGATGCCAAAGAGATCATCATTGTACTGCGTAACCTCACAGCCTGGAAGCGGGCAGAGCGGGATTTACAAGAGAAAATACACGAACTTGATGTGCAAAACCGCAAATTGGAGGCCTACATTGACTCCAATCTGGAGCTGGAAAACTTTGCCTACATTGCCAGCCACGACCTTCGCGAGCCCATACGCACGCTGCGTACCTATGCCCAGATTTTAGATCGGAGGTATACCAAAGAGTTAGACGAATCGGGGCGTACCTACCTCAATTTCATCTCTCAGGCGGCGATCCAGATGAACAACCTCATCGAAGACCTGCTCACGTACTCGCGGGTGAACACCGAAGAAACGCGTATGGAAACCATAGACCTTCGGTTGTTGCTGAAGGAAATTGAAGGTATGATATCCAATTATATTGTAGAGAAAAATGCCCGGATTGAATATGCGCAACTGCCTGAGGTGATCAGGGGGAGCTATACTAAGCTACAACAACTGTTTATGAACCTGATTGTCAATGCCATCAAATTCGGGCCTGTAGGAGAAGGCGCTGACCCGCCTTTAGTGACCATTTCCTGCCTCAACAAGGGCGGCTTTTGGGAATTTTCCATACGAGACAACGGCATTGGCATTGCGCCGGATTTTCACGAGCAGATTTTCTTGTTATTCAAGAAGTTGCATCCAAGTCAGGAGTATCGCGGCACGGGTATAGGCCTGGCTTTATGCAAGAAGATAGTAGAGCAGCACGGCGGTTCCATCACGGTATTGTCGGCTCAGGGCAGGGGATCGGAGTTTATCTTTACACTTAATAAAGACATTGCAGATTGAACCAGATGGAAGCATTAGCCGAGGCTTATTTGGCAGCGCTGACCCGGGGCGATTACGACGGGCTTATGCGTCTGTTTGCTCCGAAAGCAGAAGTGTTATCGCCTCTTTACGGACGCCGACAGGCTGCGGAATTTTACCGGGAGTTGCTGGCCGATACCACCCGGTCGGAATTGCGCCTGCGCGATGTGCTGGCCAATGCCTCCGCACAAACAGCGGCTATTTACTTCGACTATGACTGGTTGCTGGCCAATGGCGGCAGGGTCAGTTTTCAGGTCATAGACTGGCTTCAGTTGGATGCCGACGGCCGGATTACCGAGCTCCATATCCTCTATGATACCGTGCAGGCGCGGGCTGCGCTGAGGCCGGAATAACAAGCCGGGAACCAATTTTAGGTCAGGGCATTAAATCAGGCGGAAATTGTTTGCTCATATAACAAAAAGGGCTTACCTTTATGGCGCACATAATGCACATCGCCTTTAATAGTATAGAAATCCCGGTTAGGGATTGGTAAACTATCCCATCCAATCGCTTGCATTGTGCTTTTATTTGTAGCTTTGCGCCGCATATAAAAGTAATCTTTGTTTATGAATTTAGAAAAGTTGGTAGCCGTTAGCGGCTTGTCGGGCCTCCATAAGGTGGTAGGCAATCGCAATAACGGGTTGATCATTGAAGATTTGGACAGCGGTAAGCGCCGTTTTGCCTCTACGCGGCAATACCAGTTTACACCGCTGGGATCTATAGCCATCTATACAGACGATGGCGAGTCGACCGAGCTTACAAACGTGTTCAGCAGTATGCAAGACAAGCTGGACGACCATCCGCCTGCTGACCCCAGTGCTACGCCCGATACCTTGTTCGCTTATTTTTCCGTTGTGCTACCCAATTACGATAAAGACCGGGTGCATGCCGGAGATGTAAAAAAAGTGATTCGGTGGTTTAACTTCCTCCATGCCAAGGGGCTCCTTGCTGAGCAGGGGGCGGCAGAAGAAGAAGAATAAAGCTGCCGATTAACCGGCAACGACTTACAGCTCTGTCAGGGAGGGAAGGCCCCTGACAGGGTTTGCGTGATGCTAGAACAATGTGATACTCATGAGAGCTACGACCTTGCCGCGGCACAAGCCGTTGGCGTATTTACCCAAGCGGTTCCAGTTGTCGAACTGGAACGAGCTCCTGCCGTACTACCAGGAGCTATCCCAACGCCCCATTGGCTCCCGCCAGGAGTTGGAGCAATGGTTGTTGGATCGCAGCGAGTTGGACGCATTTGTCAGCGAGGCTTTTGCCTGGCGCTACATCAAAATAACGGTGGATAGCGCCGACGAAGAAGCGAGCGCCGCTTATCAGGAGGTCGTACAGGTATTTGCGCCCCGCATCAGCGAATACGAAAACCTGCTCAATCGAAAATTAGTAGACAGCCCCTACGTATCTCAATTAGAACCAACGCAGTATGCCATATACCTTCGGGGTGTGCGAAATGCCGTAGCGTTGTTTCGGGAAGAGAACATAGAGCTCGGCACTCAGGTACAGCTCCTGAGCAAAGAGCATGGCAAAACGTTTTCTGAAATGACCGTAGGCGTCAACGGTGCGCAAATGACGCTACAGAAAGCAGGCACTTTATTGGAAGAACCCAACCGCGAATATCGGGAAGAAGTTTATCACACCATCAATCGGCGCATCCTTCAGGATGCCGATCATCTCGAAGACGTATTCGGACAACTATTGGAAAAGCGGCATGCCATAGCGCTCAATGCCGGCTTCGACAACTTCCGCGACTATCGGTTTCGGTCGCTTGGGCGCTTCGATTATAGTGTGCAGGACTGTTTGAATTTCCACGACTCCATTGCGGCTGAAATTCTTCCTCTCCTCGACCAGCTCAACGAAAAGCGCATGGAGGCCCTGTCTCTCGATCGGCTGCGCCCCTGGGATCTGCACGTAGATACCCACCGCGATACGCCCCTGCGCCCTTTCCAAAATGTAGACGAGCTGCTGGAAAAAACCATCCGGTGCCTCAACAGCCTGCACCCCATGTTTGGCGAAGTTCTTGCCATCATGCGGGATATGAAGCGCCTCGACCTCGATTCGCGCCCCGGCAAGCGCCCTGGCGGCTACAACATGCCGCTGCTGCAAACCGGCGTTCCCTTCATTTTTATGAACGCCACCCAGTCGGTAGGCGACATGCGCACCCTCATGCACGAGAGCGGCCATGCCATTCATGCTTATCTCACGCGCCACCTGCGGTTGAGCGCCTCCAAGAAGGTGCCTTCAGAAGTGGCCGAGCTGGCTGCCATGAGCATGGAATTGCTGTCGATGGACCACTGGCATGTGTTCTTCGACAACGAAGAAGACCTCCGCTTAGCCAAGCTCCATCAGCTTGAAACTTCGCTGAAAGTGCTCCCCTGGATTGCCACCATCGATAAGTTTCAGCACTGGCTATACACGCATCCGCAACATGCCAAGGCAGAGCGCCGCGAGGCCTGGATGCGCATTTTCTACGAGTTCAAGTCTAACCTCGTCGATCACGACGGCCTGGAGAACTATGCCGCCCACCTCTGGCACAAGCAACTGCATCTGTTTGAGGTGCCTTTCTACTATATCGAATACGGCATGGCTCAGCTCGGGGCCATCGCCATCTGGAAACAATACCGCGAAGACCCGGTAGCTACCATTGAGCGCTATATGGCTGCGCTTCGCCTGGGCTATACCCGCCCCATAGGAGAAATATACGCCACTGCCGGCATCTCTTTCGACTTCTCCACGGCTTACATCGGTGAGTTGGGGCGGTTTATCAAGTCGGAGATCGACAAGCTGGCTTAGATTATTGGCGCCTCTGCGTCGCTGCGGAGCCGCGTGAGGGGGTGCAGCGGTATGACCACGGCCTCTGACGCCCCCCAAAGGGCGTCAGAGGCCGTGGTCATAAGAGCGGAACACCCGACCCCGCGCGCTTGCCTGCTGCTTATGCGCCCTCGGGCGCCGGACAGATGCCGGCGCGCGGGGGCACGCCCAAAATGGCAATTTAAGCCGACCTGTACGCCACCTCGTGATATGGCTTGCTGTGCGGCCCCAGGAATACCCGGGCATAGATGCGGATGATGGCGAGGCCGTCGATGATAAAGCTGAGCGATACCAGCGAAGCCAGCAGCAATTGATCGGAGTGGATGTGGGAGAAGATGAGGTCTTCGCCCAGAAACGAAGGCGTAATGGGGAAGCCCGCTACGCCGAGGCAGGCGATGAGGAATAGCCCCCCGATTTTGGGATGCTCGTAGATATGGCCGTGAAACTGGTCGAGGTCGATGTTGCCCTCCAGCCGCTTGAGGCGATTGAGGGCCAACCAGCCTGCCAAACCCGCTACCACAACGCCGCTGAGGTAGAGCCATACCTCCCCGATGGAAAAATCTTCATTGAAATAGATGGCCAGCGCGATCCAGGCGTGGTTCATGACCACCAACAGCCAGCTCATGCGCACGTGTTTGCGCTCGGCAAACGACTTGAGCACCATCAGCACGCCTAAGGCCGCCATAGAGACGGGGATATAGGCGCGCAGGGTAGCCGGGATGTGGTCTTGCCATACCCAGGCGGCTATGCCGAGGGCGTAGGCCGGGATGAAGAACAGGATGAGCCGGCGGGTGGAGAGGAAGTCGAGCCGACGCGCTATACCTTTCATGGGGTTCCACAGATAGCGGTACATAAGGTTGTCGAGGTTCCACTCGCGCAGGCAGAGCACATACAGCGTGTGCTTCATCCATCGGGGGTAGTAGTTTTCGATCGACCAGTTGGCGGGGCTGTCTACATACGACTGCTCGCGGATGAGGTAGCTGACCACCGAGGGCGACACCAGCAGTTGGTAGGTGCGCAGGAAGGCGTTGCCGGCAAAGTGGAACAGGGCGATGAGATGCCAGCCCAGCGCCACCTCTATGAAGATGATGCCCAACTGGGAAATGGAAGCGTAAGCCACCTGGCTTTTAATGGTAGACTGTACGCGGGCTACGCCCGTAGCTACAAAGCTGGTAACTAAGCCCAGCGCTCCGATGAGGATGCGCACCGATAGCTGATGCTCCCAGAACGGGTAGGTGCGCAGCAGCAGGAAGACGCCCATATTGACCGAGAGCGAGCCGTAAAAGATGGCGCTTGAGGGGGTGGGGCCTTCCATAGCCCGGGGCAGCCAGGAGGAGAAAGGCAACTGGGCCGACTTGGCGGCCGCCGCCAGCACAATGCAGGAAGAGATAAAAAAGCCGATAAAGGAGTGGGACTCCAGTTGGGCGTCTACCAACTGGTAGTTGGCCAGCTTGGCGAAGGTGATGTTTTCGTGCCAGAGGTGGTGGCTCATCCACATGGCTAAGATGATGCCCACGTCGCCGATGCGGTAGATGGAAAACACCTTTACGGCGTTTTTGACGGGCAGGTAGCGGTCGCGGTAGAAGGCAATGAGCAAAAACGAGGTGATGCCCAGTATCTCCCAGCCTATGAAGAGGGTTTCCATGTTGCCGGCTAAGATAGCGATGTAGTAGCCTGCATAAAAAAACAGCTTGGTGGCAAAAAAACGCTTATAGCCGGGCTCGCGGTGCAGGTAGTAGCGGCTGTATACCGTTACGAGGAACGAGAGTATGCTGCCCACCAGCAAATAAGCCGCCGTGATGCGGTCGAAGGCCAGGGCAATAAAAAACTCGTAATGCTCGGAATGGAATACCACCACCTCCTTGACCGCGCCCTGCCCCAGATAGCCGACATGGATAAGCTGGTAGAATCCAGCCCCGA
>CAYOTJ010000013.1:13454-17835 GCA_964406855.1 uncultured Saprospiraceae bacterium | reverse complement strand
GGGTGAAACTGGGTGGCAAAGAAGTTGTCCTTCCGCAACACCGAACTAAAGGCCTGCCCGCCGTAGGGCGTAGTAGCCGCCGTGTAAGGGCCTGCCTCGGCATAGTAGCTGTGTACGAAGTAGGCGTACTGCCCCTCCAACTCCGCCGACAGCCAACTGTTGGCGCTGCGGTTGAGCACATTCCAACCCATGTGCGGAACTTTTTCGCCCGCTATGGGCCGAAAGCGCCTCACCTCCTGCGGAATGATGCCCAAACAAGCGGTATCGTTCTCCTCCGAGTGGGCGCACAGCAGTTGCATACCCAAACAAATGCCCAATACAGGCTGCTGAAGCGAGCGGATAACTGCATCCAATCCTCTTTCCTGCAAAAAGCGCATGGTGGTGCCGGCCTCGCCTACCCCCGGAAAAATCACGCGCCCCGCAGCCCGAATCACCGCCGGCTCGGCGCTGAGCTCCGCCTGTATCCCCAGCCGTTCCAAGGCAAACAACACCGAACGGATGTTGCCGGCATTATAATGGATAACGACCACTTCGGGCCGGCTATCCCCTATTGATATTTTCGCCATAATTGCTCTTTTTCAAAGCACGCCCTTGGTGCTGGGCAACGCATTGTTGTTGATGTCGCGGGCTTTGGCCATTTGTATGGCCTTGGCCAACCCCTTAAAAATGGCCTCTATCTTGTGATGCTCGTTTTGGCCCTCCGCCTTGATGTGAAGATTACAGCGGGCGGCGTCGCTGAACGACTTGAAGAAATGATGGAACATTTCCGTAGGCATATCGCCTACTTTTTCGCGCCTAAACTCGGCCTCCCACACCAACCAGGGCCTGCCGCCAAAGTCGAGCGCTACCTGCGCCAATGCGTCGTCCATCACCAAATGGAACCCATAGCGCATCATACCCCGCTTGTCGGCTAAGGCTTTGGCAAAAGCTTCACCTAAGGCTAAAGCCGTATCTTCAATGGTGTGGTGCTCATCAATGTGTAGGTCGCCCTGTACTTTCACCGTGAGGTCGCAACCCGAATGACGAGCCAATTGGTCGAGCATGTGATCAAAAAAGCCCAGCCCGGTGGCCATATCGCCCTGCCCGCTGCCATCGAGGTCGAGCCGGATGAGAATGTCGGTTTCGCGGGTCACGCGCCTTACCTCGGCCGTGCGCGTGGCCCACTTGAGGCGGGCGTAAATGTCGGCCCATTCGGTAGTGGCCAGCGCTATGGTATCCCCCAACTCGGTCTGCTGTACGGGGGTGAGCTCGGCGGCGCCCAACGCGGGCGTTCCGTTCAGCCAAAAGGCGCGGGCGCCTAAATTTTTGGCCAATTGTACATCCGTGAGGCGGTCGCCGATGACGTAGCTGCCCGCCAAGTCATAGTCGCCGCCCAAGTAGCGCATCAGCATACCCGTGCCCGGCTTGCGGGTGGGCGCTTGCTCATGCGCAAAGGTGCGGTCGATGTGCACCTCGCTGAAGTGGATGCCCTCCTGGGCAAACGCCTGCATGATGAAGCGATGGGCGGGCCAGAAGGTCTCCTCGGGGTATGCCGCCGTGCCCAAGCCGTCCTGATTGGTCACCATCACCAACTCAAAGTCGAGCTCGCGCACAATGCGCCCCAACCAGTAAAATACCCCCGGGTAAAACACCACCTTCTCCAAGGCGTCTACCTGATAGTCGTGGGGTTCGAGCACCAAGGTGCCGTCGCGGTCTATAAAAAGTACTTTTTGCATGACATCTACACTATTGTTCTACATCGTACTCCAGCAGGGCGCGCCACAGGCTTTCATTCTCTTCGGGCGTACCCACCGTGATGCGCAGACAGCCTTCGCAGCGCGGCTGCTTCGAGCGGTCGCGTACAATGATGCCCTTCGAGAGGAGGTAGGCATACAGCAGCCTGGGTTCGCGTACTTTTACCAAGAGGAAGTTGGCGTCGGAGGGAAAAACCCACTCCACAAAGTTAAGCCCGCCTAAGTACTGCTGCAACAGCGCCCGCTGCCCAATGATGGCGTCAATGTGCGCCCGCACTTTCTCCATTCCATCAAGAGCCGTCAGCGCAGCCTGCTGGGTTAGCTGGTTTACGTTATAGGGCGGCTTTACCTTGTTGAGGTAGGCAATCACCTCTGCCGATGCCAGCGCCATGCCTAACCGTATGCCGGCTAATCCCCAGGCTTTTGAAAAGGTTTGCATCACCAGCAGGTTGGGACATTCGGCCAGCAGCCGCGTATAGCTGGGCCGGTTGGCAAAGTCAATATAGGCTTCGTCTACCACCACTATGCCCGGAAACTGACGCACCAACGCCTCCACCTGCTCAGGCGAAAAGTCGTTGCCGCTGGGGTTGTTGGGGCTGCACAGCCACAACACCTTGGTTTGGGGGGTAGCCGCCGCAAGTACAGCCTCGGCGTCGAGCTGAAAAGTAGCCGACAGCATCACCTCCCGCACCGCCACGTCCGAAATGTCGGCCGCCACCCGGTACATACCATAAGTAGGCGGCAAAATGAGCACCTCATCCCGACCCGGTTCGCAGAAAATCCGAATCACTAAATCTATGATCTCATCGCTGCCGTTACCCAGGCATATTTGCTCGGGCGCCACGCCCTTCAGTGTAGCTAACCGCTGTTTTACAGCCGTCGCCAGCGGATCGGGGTATCGGTTGAGCCCATTGTTGTAGGGGTTTTCATTGGCATCGAGAAAGATGCCCGCCTCCCCGCTGAATTCGTCGCGGGCCGAAGCATAAGGGTGCAATTCCCTGATGTTGGGCCGCACAAGTGCGTTAATGTCCATTACTTCAACTGATTATCGGGTTGCAGTCGCACCGCCACAGCGCGCCAGTGGCCTTCGAGCTGTTCGGCGGCGGCCATCGCCTCCACCGTAGGCGCAATGCGCGCCAACCCCTCGGGCGTGAGCTCCTGGTACGTGATTTTTTTGACAAACGAATCCAGCGACACCCCGCTGAAAGCCCGCGCAAAGCCATTTGTAGGCAAGGTATGGTTGGTGCCGCTGGCATAGTCGCCCACCGATTCGGGGGTATAGTTGCCCAAAAACACCGAGCCGGCATTGATCACGCCCTCTGCTAAGGCATGGGGCTCCCGCACCGCCAGAATGAGGTGCTCGGGCGCATACGCATTGATAATCGCCAGGGCTTCAACCCGGTCGCGTACCACTATGGCTACGCTGTTGGCCATTGAGCGCGCCGCCAGTTCGCGCCGGGGCAGCGTAGCCAACTGACGCTCTACTTCCGCCAATGCCGCCCGCGCCATAGCTTCGTCAAAGCACACGAGTACCACCTGACTGTCGGCCCCATGCTCGGCCTGACTCAGCAGGTCGGCGGCCACAAAGTCGAGCCGGGCGCTGTCGTCGGCGCATACCAGCACCTCCGAAGGGCCTGCGGGCATATCGATGGCCACGCCCTCTTTGGCAGCCAACTGCTTGGCCACCGTCACATAGGCATTGCCTGGGCCAAACAGCTTATCTACCGCCGGCACCGTGGCCGTGCCATAAGTAAGGGCCGCAATGGCCTGAGCGCCCCCCACCGCAAACACCCGATGCACGCCCGTGAGGCCGGCCGCATATAAGATGGCCGGATGCGGCAGCCCGTCGGGGCCGGGCGGGGTGCATAACACCACCTCCCGGCAGCCTGCTAAGCGGGCCGGAATGGCCAGCATGAGTACGCTCGAAAACAGCGGCGCCGTACCTCCGGGCACATACAAGCCCACCCTGCCAATGCCTACGCTGCGCCGCCAGCAGCGCACGCCCGGCATGGTTTCCACTACCTCCTGCGCATGCTGCTGGCTGGCATGAAAGCGCTCAATGTTGGCCGCGGCCACCGCTATGGCCGCCCGCAGGGACGCGTCAATCTGGTGGGCAGCCGCCGCTATATCGGCCGCCGAAACTTCAAGGGCATCCAGCGCTACCTGATCAAAGCGGGCCGTAAACGCCCGCAAAGCCTCGTCGCCTCGCGCCCGCACCTCAGCCATAATATCGGCCACAGGCGCTTCGAGCTGGCGCAAATCCTGAGCCGGTCGGGCCAACAGCGCCGCCCATTCAGTTGGTTGGGGGTGAATGACAATTTTCATAATGGAAACTAAATGCAGAAAAGTAAAAAAGGTTGGAAGAAAGCTAAGCGCAGCGCAAACCGGAGGTAGTGGGTAAGCGTCAATGCATCGGACAGCCGCAATGCGCAGATTTGCACGCGGCAGCCAGCGCTGCGATCAAAAACATAGACCAGAAAAAGACCCGGCTTTTCATGCCCGCAAAGATAAGCGGTCTACACCCAAAAAAGCAAGGCCGCCCGGTAAAAGGATTGTCACTAATTCCCCCTTGACCCAACAAAAAGCGCCTGCCCGTGTTCAGAACCTGGCATTCACATATAAATACACAACCGCCCCCGCCACATGAA
>CAYOTJ010000013.1:0-13444 GCA_964406855.1 uncultured Saprospiraceae bacterium | reverse complement strand
AAACATTTAACCTCCGTTGATTTCGCCGGCATGGAGCGCTTCTACCGCGCCAACCTCATCAACTCCGTCAGCGGTTACAAACCCGCCAATCTCATCGGCTCCATCGGCCCCGACGGCGTCCCCAACTTGGCCATCTTTAGCTCAGTGGTGCATCTGGGCGCCAACCCCGCCCTCCTGGGCTTCATCCTGCGGCCCCTCACCGAATACAGCCATACCTATTATAACATCATCCACACCGGCTACTACACCATCAATCACGTACATCGCTCCTTCGCCCGCCAGGCGCACCACACCTCGGCCCGCTTCGAGCGCGAGGTCTCCGAGTTCGACGCCTGCGGCCTCACGCCCTGGTGGATCGAGGGCTTTCCGGCCCCTTTCGTGGCCGAAAGTCGCATTCGCCTCGGCATGAAGTTCGTACAGGAAATGCCCATCGCCCTCAACGGCACGCGCCTCATCATCGGCCAGATTGAACACATCTTCCTCCCCGCTGCCGCCCTCGACGATACCGGCAACATAGCCCTCGATGTCGTAGACGACGTATGCATCTCCGGCCTCGAAAGCTGGTATGAAGCCCGCTCCTTCGACCGCTTCGGCTACGTGCGCCCCGAGGATGTGCCCGCCCCCCATTGACGATTGTTTCTTTGGGGCCCTGCCGCCGGCGCTGCCATAGCTTTCTGCGCTTTTGGCCGCTTGCGGCAGCGTCGGCGTCACCCCGTGTTCCGCTATTATGCCTCCTTGAGGTCGGCATACCGCTTCACCCGGTGGGCCGGCAGACAGGTATGCGCTATGTTTCAAAACCAAAGCTATGGCAGGTATGACGCACAACCCCTCGCACCACAATGGCAACTTCTTGACAAATAAGCCTTGTAAAAGCGTGCAAAAGACCGAAATCACGTAATTTTCCGTTTTTTGAATGAATACGATTCCTATTATGTTCAATCTTGCCTTTATCTCATACCCCAGCCATGCGTCCAAATGGCTGTTGCTCTCGGCATGGTCGCTGGCGTTGACCTATGCCCTTAACGCTCAAGACAATACCCCCCGATGGGTGGCTGGCGAGGTCATGGTACAACTTCCCCTCGGGATCGAAGGACGGCAGTGGGCCGCCCAATGGCGACTTTTTGAGGGCGTCGATATTGGTTTTGAAACCGCAGAACAGGTATCCGCACCCCTGAACGTATGGTTGTACCGCTTCCAGCCCGAACGCATTTCGGCCTACCGACTGCTGGCGGCCCTACGCAATCATCCCCAAACACTGGCAGCTCAGTTCAATCATATAGCCACCTTGCGTGCCCTGCCCAACGATTCCCAGATAAATAGCCAGTGGCAGTACCTCAATACCGGCCAAACCGGGGGGCTGCCAGATGCCGATATCGACGCCGACCAAGCCTGGGATATAACCACCGGAGGCGTCACCATCACAGGGGATACCATCGTGGTATGCGTCATTGACGACGGCATAAGCCTTACGCATACCGACTTTCAGCGCAACCGCTGGGTTAACCGCGCCGAAATACCCGATAACGACCTCGACGACGATAACAATGGGTATATTGACGACTATTTGGGCTGGAGCACCGTCACCGACGACGACAATGTAGGCACGGGCGGAAACCACGGCACCCCGGTAGCGGGCATCGTTGGCGCCGATGGCGATAATGGCATCGGCGTCAGCGGCGTCAGTTGGCGCGTGAAAGTGATGATCGTCAAAAATAACTTCAACACCACCGAAGCCAAGGTGCTGGCCGCTTACTCCTATCCCCTGACACAGCGCCAGCGCTACAACCAAACCCAGGGCCAGGAAGGCGCTTTTGTAGTAGCTACCAACGCTTCCTGGGGCGTAAACGGCGGCATGGCCGCCGATAGCCCCATCTGGTGCTCGTTCTACGATACCCTGGGCCATTATGGCATTCTCAATTGCGGCGCTACAGCCAATCAAAACGTAGACGTAGACGTAGTAGGCGACCTGCCCACCACCTGCCCCAGCAACTTCCTTATTGCCGTTACCAATACCAATCATCAGGACCAAAAGGTGTCATTGGCGGGCTACGGAGCTGAGAGCATCGACCTGGGCGCCCCCGGCGCCGGCGCATTTACCTTGGCGCTCAATAGCACTTATGCTCCTTTTGGCGGCACCTCCTCAGCTACGCCGCATGTGACGGGCGCGGTGGGTCTGCTCTATAGCGCGCCCTGCCCCGCCCTCATGACCTTGGCACAAAGCGATCCCGCGGCAGCGGCCCTGCTCATCCGGGAAGTGGTTTTGGCTGGCGTCGACCCAGTGGCCAGCCTCGCGGGTATCACGGTTACCGGCGGGCGACTCAATGCCTTCAACAGTATGAATTTACTGCTGGCTGGCTGTGGCGATTGTATCCCTCCCAGCTCCAACTATCTCAGTGCCAGTACCGATCAAACCGCAACCCTGACGTGGAACACCAATGCCAGTTTAACTGCCGTAGACTTGCGCTGGAGGCCCGTTGGCGCCCAGGAATGGACCTTAGTGACGGGCGCTGTCAGCCCCTTCACCCTCAGCAGCCTTTCTGCCTGCACCCGCTATGAATACCAACTGCGCGGCCAATGCAACGGGTCGGCTACCGACTTTGGAGCCACCTTCACTTTTGTTACCGATGGCTGCTGCGATGCGCCCGAGTCCATCCGTGTAGAAAATGTGACAAACCAGCAGGCTATAGTACTTTGGAGCGGCATACTGGCCGCTACTGGCTATCGCCTGCGCTGGCGCCCCCAAGGCGAGCCTTTATGGCAGGAGGCCAACCCCAACGGCGTAGCCGCACTGCTGACGGGGCTTCAACCCTGCACCACCTACGAACTGGAAGTAGCTACCCGCTGCGCTGGAGGCCTCATTGTGCCCGCCGATGTACTGACCTTCCAAACGGGCGGCTGCGGCGCTTGCCTCGATGAAGAATATTGTATATCATCGAGCTTTGATAATACCGGCGAATGGATCAGCGAGGTAGCCATTGGACCGTTTTTTACCCACAACTCAGGCCGCGAACCCGGGGGATACGCTAATTATGGCGCCGCCCTGCCCGCCATACAATTGGAAAAAGGCGTCGACCATGCCATTACCCTTACGCCTTCTTTTTCCGGCGAGAGCTATCAGGAAGCTTTTACCATCTGGGTGGACCTCGATCAAAACGGATTTTTTACCTCCGAGGAAAAACTTTTTAACTCGCCAGGCAGCACCCAGCCCGCCACTGGAGCTCTTACACTGCCCGAGTCGGCCCTGAGCGGGCCCACCCGAATGCGCATTGTCATGCAGTTCCTCAGCGCCTCCGATCCCTGCCCCTTCACCAATAGCTATGGCGAAACCGAAGACTATTGTATTTATGTATTGGGCGAAGGCGAATGCCCGGCCCCTGTCGGGTTCCGGTTGTCGGCTGCCGATAGCACAACCCTGGAGGTGGCCTGGGGCGAGCTTGCCGCCGCTTCGGGCTACACCCTGCACTACAGGCCTGCTACCGAGGCAATCTGGCAAAGCGTGCCGGCTACCGGAGCAGGGCACCTTCTGACAGGATTGCAGCCTTGCACCCAATACGTGCTTCGGCTGGAGTCGCACTGCGACACCCTCAATGGCGTAACCTCGGCGCTGCTCAACGTAGCTACGTCCTGTGTGACCCAGGTAACCCCGGATCCTTTGCCCGCTCAGTTTGTTCTTTACCCTAATCCGGGTCGCCAGGATTTTTACCTGCAATGGAAAGGCCCCGAGGGCGCTCCCAATTGCCAGGTGTTGGTATATGATGCACAGGGCCGACTGTGGCAGCAACAAAGCGAAACTTTCCTGTCCACGGCTGCACCTTTGCGCCTCGACACCATGAATGCGCCGGCCGGTTTGTACTGGATTGTGGTAGTAGACGATCAGGGCAACAGACTGTGGGCCGGCCGATGGTTGAAGATAGGCGAGCAGTAAAATTTTTTATAAACACCGACTCTCCCTATCTTCGCAGGCGATCATAAAAATTAGGAACGATGAAAACTTATCTCATTTTTGTAGTCCTGATGCTGGGTGCCTGGGCTTGTGGCGGCAGCGAACCTGTAGCTGAAGAGGATATGGGCGCTAAAATTTACAAGACCTACTGCGTAGCCTGCCACGGCTTGTACGGCGATATGGGCGCCAGCGGCGCTTTCAACCTGCAAACATCGGCGCTGGCCGTAGAAGAGCGGGTGCAGGTCATTACCAAGGGGCGCAACGTGATGACGCCCTTCGAATCGATACTCACGGCAGAACAGATTCAGGCTGTAGCGGCATATACCATGACGCTGAAAAAATAAGCCCTTCAAAAGCAGAAACTGTGGTTCGCGCCGCAATACCGGGCGAGCCACAGTTTGCTTAGGCTTACTCTTCTTCTTCAAGTTGTGGCAAAGCCCGGTAGCAAAGCTCGGAACAATTCTCTTCGCGCAGCATTTCGTGGGCCAATTGTTGCAGATCGGCGGCAGTTACCTGACTATACAGAGCGGCCTCCCGATTGATGAGTTCGGGCTCGCCCAAAGCTTCAAAAAAAGCGAGGTTGATGCCTTTGTTGAGGATGCTCATTTCAGAAAAGATCAGGGCGCTCTCCGCTTTATGGCGCAGTCTAGCCACTTCAACATCGGTGACGCCTTCCGTTTTAAGGGTGTCAAGTTCCTGCCAGATGGCTGCGCGAGCTTGATCAAGACTGGTACCTGGAGTTGGCCGGCCTTCTACAATCAACAGCCCGGGGTCGATGGTACTGGTAAGGTAAGCCTCTACATTCGTAAAAAGCTCCATTTCCTTGACCAATTTGCGGTACAAGCGGCTCGAACGCCCGTTGCCCAGAATATCAGCCAGCAACTCTGATGCGTAATAGGCCGGATCCATACGCCCGGGCGAGTGGAAGGCCAAAAATATAGCGTCGCCAGGAACTTTTGCTTCCACTAAGCGCCGCCGCAACTGGCTTTGGGGCGGTTCGGGAGATAACTGTCGCTGTGGGATATCGCCTGAAGGAATATCGCCAAACCACTTTTCTGCTAACTCTTTCACCTCTGCTTCCTGCACATTACCCGTTACCACCAATATGGCGTTGTTGGGGCGGTAGTGCTTATAGAAGAAGTCTTCTATCTCATCGAGCCGGGTTTCTGCTATGTGCTCGGGCTTTTTGCCTATAGTAGGCCACTGGTAAGGGTGCCGCTGATAAGCCATTTCAGACAGGTGATGAAGGTAGTCGCCGTAAGGTTCGTTGAGGCAGGTTTCCTTGAACTCTTCCACCACTACCTTCCGCTGTACCGACAATACTTTTTTATTGAAGTTGAGGCGCAACATGCGATCGCTTTCCAACCAAAAAGCTACTTCTAAGTTATTGGTCGGGAGCGTAATGTAGAAGTTCGTGATGTCGTTGTTCGTAAATGCATTGTTTTCACCTCCGGCCAACTGTAGCGGCGTATCGAAGTCGGGGATATGGGCCGACCCGCCAAACATCAGGTGCTCAAATAAATGAGCTAGCCCGGTTCGGTCTGGCGACTCGTCGCGGGAACCCACCAGATATAATACGTTGAGGGCTGCCATTGGAGTGCTGTCGTCGGTATGAACAAGCACTCTGAGCCCGTTGGGTAATGTAAAACGCGAAAATTCGATCACAGGCTGAAAATAAAATAGCGCTGTCATTAGCGCCTGCAAAGATACATTGACCCAATGAATTATCGATGAACAGATAATGGCCGGCAAATGCGTATTTTTTGGTTGGCGCGCTTTAAATTGCGTGCTGAAACCAAACTGCAAACAGATGGCACGCCCCGACATAAGCCGGCGTCCGCTGCGCTGGGATCTCCCTTCCCTGCAGCCTGCCGCCAACGCGCCTGACCCCGGCCCTACGGCCGAAGGTATCTCGCTCAAACCCGTCTTTACGGCCGAAAATATTGCTACTTTCAGCCACCTGAACTACACCGCCGGCATTCCGCCATTTTTACGCGGCCCCTATGCTTCCATGTACACCGTCCGCCCCTGGACGATCCGGCAGTATGCAGGTTTCAGCACGGCAGAGGAAAGCAATGCTTTTTATCGGCGCAACTTAGCTCAAGGGCAAAAAGGTCTTTCAGTAGCCTTTGACCTGGCTACCCACCGAGGCTACGATAGCGACCACGAGCGCGTGCGCGGCGACGTAGGCAAGGCCGGTGTGGCCATCGATACCGTGGAGGATATGAAAGTTCTTTTCGATCAGATTCCTCTCAATGAAATGTCGGTATCCATGACGATGAACGGAGCCGTTATTCCCATTATGGCTTTTTACATCGTAGCTGCCGAGGAGCAGGGCGTGACGCCCGACCAACTCAGCGGCACCATCCAGAACGACATCCTCAAAGAGTTTATGGTGCGCAATACTTACATATACCCACCCGGGCCGAGCATGCGCATCATCGGGGATATCTTTGCTTATACCTCGCGGTTAATGCCCCGCTTCAATTCCATCAGCATCAGTGGCTATCACATGCATGAGGCAGGCGCCCCTGCCGATATTGAGCTGGCCTACACCTTAGCCGACGGCTTGGAATACCTGCGCACAGGTCTGGCTGCCGGTTTGGATATTGATGATTTTGCGCCCCGTCTTTCGTTTTTTTGGGGTATCGGCATGAATCACTTTATGGAGGTGGCCAAGATGCGGGCCGGCCGCTTATTGTGGTCTAAGATTGTCAGCCAGTTTGCCCCCAAAGACGAAAAGAGCATGGCCTTGCGCACCCACTGCCAAACTTCGGGTTACAGCCTTACCGAGCAGGACCCCTTCAATAACGTGGCCCGCACCTGCATAGAAGCGATGGCGGCGGCCTTCGGCGGTACCCAGTCGCTACATACCAACGCCTTAGATGAAGCCATAGCCCTACCTACCGACTTCTCGGCCAAGATTGCCCGCGACACCCAAAAGTACATACAGCAGGAAACGGAAATTACCCGAACCATCGACCCCTGGGCGGGCTCCTACTACGTTGAATACCTCACCGGCGAGCTGGCCAGTCGAGCCTGGGCACTGATAGAAGAAGTAGAAGCCGCCGGCGGCATGGCGCGCGCCATCGAGCAAGGCCTGCCCAAAATGCGCATCGAAGAGGCCGCCGCCCGCAAGCAGGCCCGCATTGATACCGGTCAGGAAAAGATCGTAGGCGTAAATATTTTTACGGTTGACGAAGCTACCTCTATCGACATCTTAGAGGTAGATAACACGGCTGTGCGGGAAACTCAGATCCGACGCCTTCAGGAGGTGAAAGCCCGTCGCGATCCGGCCCGCGTAGTTGCTGCTTTAGAAGCCATCCGCTCCGCCGCCGCATCAGGGCAGGGCAACCTGCTGGAGTTAGCTGTGGAAGCCGCCCGCGCCCGCGCAACCTTAGGCGAGATCAGCGACGCCATGGAGCGCGCCTTCGGCCGTTTCCAAGCCGTACACCGCACGGTGAGCGGGGTTTATGCCGGCGAAATACATGAAGACCACGATTTTCGCGAGGCTCGCGAACTGGCCGATAAATTTGCCGCTCTGGAGGGCCGCCGGCCCCGCATTATGGTGGCCAAACTGGGCCAGGACGGACACGACCGCGGCGCTAAGGTCATTGCCACCAGCTTTGCCGATCTGGGCTTTGACGTAGATATGGGCCCCCTTTTTCAAACACCGGCAGAAGCTGCCCGGCAGGCTGCTGAAAACGACGTACACATACTGGGTATCTCTTCGCTGGCTGCCGGCCATAAAACGCTGGTACCCGAAACCATAGCCGAGCTAGCCAAGATCGGCCGCGACGATATCCTTGTGGTAGTGGGCGGCATCATTCCACATGCCGACTACGACTACCTCTACGAGCAGGGGGTGGCCGGAATTTTTGGCCCCGGCACCAAAATTGCCCGGGCCGCCGCACAGATTCTCAAGGTGCTCATAGGCGAGTAAAAAACCAGATATGGAGTATAGCATTCAACACAGCGAGCACGACCGCGACGGGCAGTTTTACATCCCGTCGCCGGAGGGCGCCCAACATCCGCCACTGGGGCACATGACCTACATCCGGGCGGGCGCCGACAGGGCTACCGTCATCATACAATACACCGAGACGGGAGAGGCCTTGCGCGGAACAGGGGCCGGGCGCAAGCTGGTGGTGGCTGCCGTGGAATGGGCCCGAAACGAGCAACTGAAGATCATCCCGCTATGCCCCTTTGCCAAGTCGGTGTTTATGCGCGACCCCAGCCTGCACGATGTGCTGGCCACGCCGCTAACGCCTGGCGACTCGTTTTAAAGCCGACTTGTGGGCTTGGGCGTATGCCGCTTGAGAAAGCTATCGAGGGCCTGGGCCAGGGCCTCTTCAGCGGGTTGAACCTTTGTTTTGATGGTATCAATGGCTGCATTAGCCGCATTGGCCCCATCGGCGGTGGGGCGGCGGAAGTAGTTGGCAAACGCCACATACTCCCGCCCGGCAACGGCGTGGTAGGTTTCAGCCAACTCAATGGCTGCCTGGCGTAGGGCGTCGTCGGCATCGAAGGGCGCAAGTTGCCGGAATGCGTATCGCCCCCGGTTGGCCTCTTGCTGAAGGTTGAAGGCGGCCGTCTCCATATCGCGGTAAGCCTGCCGGTTGGCGGCTTCGATGAATTCCGCCTGGCGTTTTTGCATCTTAAAAAATTGCCGATTGACGCTGCGGTAGTAGCCGTTGACGCGGTTCATGCGGGCGGCGTCGCTCTCCTGGTCTTCGGGGGCGTCTACGAGCCGGATGTTGTTGTTTTTAGCGAAGATGCGGTAGGCCCGCAAGTAGCGCTCGGTGATGCGATCGAGCTTGCGCTCGGCAGCGTCAAGCGCTGCGTAGTAGGCCTCTAAAGCCTCATAAGTATTCAAGGGATTTTGTTGCTGCCGACTCAGTTCTGCAAAATCAGTCTGGTACATTTGCAGGTAGCCTTTAAACACCTCTGTAGCTTCGTCTCGAAGGCCGGCGTTGTTGTTGAAGGGCGGCATGGCCATGGCCTGTCCGTGGCTGTTGACCACCTCGGCAATCATAGCCATTCGCTTTTGCTCGATGAGCCCCGGATTGGACGCATGAACGGCATGGCTTAAATAGTCGAGGTTGCGGGCCGAAATACTGCTGAAGAGCGTATCAAGCTGCTTGAGGTAGGCGAGCGCCTCCTGAGCGGAGACCGTGTGGGCCAAGAGGCAACATGCCAAAATAAGGTATCTCATGTGCGATAAGGTTTTGTGGCATCAAGATAAAGGCGTTTTGGTTGAATGCGTACAAACGGCATGGATTTTTTTAGGGTACCTGGGCAATTGTTTTAATTGTGTTTTTTTTCAAAAAAAACTTAAAAAATTTGACAACTTCCAAATATCCACTTACCTTTGCTGAATAAGTCTAACACAACAAAAGCTTTTTAATCGCGCATAAGGCGAAAGCCATACATCACTACATTACAGCTTTTGTTCATCATCAGCCCGGATAACGGGATCATTATTTTTGCTGCGCAGCCTTGGCGCTGACGGATAAGTAAGCTCCTTTCTCATCAGGTTAGGCGGCATTGCACATCCGCTTGTGCCAGACATAGCCCCGCTTCCGTCACAGGTAGCCGGTGTATTTCGGATGGCGTTTTCAGGCCCTGGCGGTTTGAGGGCGGTGGCCGGAGGTATGCCCGGTGGTGGTGGTTGTGGAGCGGGGAGTTGGTGTGCAGGCCAGGAGGGTGGGATCCCACCCTCTTCTACAATGATCATGGTAAGTACCAAAGCGCACACAACCGGGAGGTGGAGCCGCCGCCTACCTCCAAGGGCGGAGTGGGTATGTACTGTCGGAATGAGAAGGTACCAATAATGTCCTGCTAAAGCTTAATGCTTTAGAGGGCCAGGTCGCTGCGGAGCCGCGTGAGGGGGTGCAGCGGTATGGGGCTGGCTCAAGGGAGGGTTTCCCGACCGCCGGGGCAGCCCCATAAAAGCGGAACACCCGACCCCCGGCCCCCTTGATAAAGGCCCCTTTGCCAAGGCACAGCGCCAAAGGGGGCCGGGGGGCACGCCCTAAATAATCGGACAATAGCGCGTAGTTATTGGATAATACCCCGTCATTGGCTGCAACTGTGCGGCCAACAGCAGCATGGGCCTTGTAGGTAGGTGCGTAGTTGTTATCTTTGCTGAACAACCAAATCATTACCACACATGAGGATACTGACATCCCTTGCCCACCTTTTGTTGGGCCTGACGCTGGCCATAGGCTGGGCGCAACCTGCTGCGGCCCAGCGTACACGCGCCACAACGACGGCCGCTACCGCTGCGCCGGCCGAAAAAAAACACTACCTTGATACGCTGTCGCTGGGGCTGCGCTTCCGCTCCATAGGGCCGGCCATTACCTCGGGGCGAATCTCTGATTTTGCAGTACACCCTCAGAAGCCGCATATCTACTACGTGGCTACGGCCTCGGGCGGGGTATGGAAGACGGTGAATGCGGGCACTACCTACGAGCCGATCTTTGACGGACAGGGCTCTTACTCCATTGGCTGCGTGACCCTCGACCCCAATAACCCCAACGTAGTGTGGGTGGGCACGGGCGAGAACAACAACCAGCGCTCGGTAGGCTATGGCGACGGCGTGTATAAAAGCATAGACGGCGGCGCTACTTGGAAGCACATGGGCCTGAAACAGTCGGATCACATAGGTAAAATAATAGTAGACCCCCACAACTCCGACGTGGTGTATGTAGCTGCCATAGGCCCGCTGTGGAGCTCGGGCGGCGACCGCGGCTTGTATAAAACTACCGACGGCGGCCAAACCTGGAAGGCCGTGCTCACGGTAGACGCCCATACCGGCGTGAATGACATAGCTATGGACCCCCGCAACCCGGATGTCCTGTACGCCTCTACTTTTCAGCGGCGCCGGCACGTGTTTACCTATCTGGGCGGCGGCCCCGGCAGCGATGTGCACAAAAGCACCGATGGGGGCGCTACCTGGCAGAAGGCCAATGCCGGGCTGCCGGCAGCAGACAAAGGCCGCATAGCGCTATCCATCTCGCCGGCCGACCCTGAGGTAATTTACGCTATGGTGGAGGCCGCCCAAGGCGAGGGGGGCTTTTACCGGTCGACCAACCGGGCGGCCAGTTGGGAAAAACGCAGCGGTTTTGCTACCAGCGGCAACTACTACCTCGAAATCGTGCCCCACCCCACTCGGGCGGATGTAGTGTTCGCCCTCGATACCTGGCTGCAATGGAGCACCGACGGCGGCAAGAGCTTCAGCATGACGGGCGAGCAGTTTAAGCACGTAGACAACCACTGCATCTGGATAGACCCCTGCCAGCCCGAGCACTACTTAGTGGGTTGCGACGGCGGCATCTACGAAACCTGGGATGCCGCTAAAACCTGGAACTTCAAAGCCAACCTGCCCGTGACGCAGTTCTATAAAGTGGCCGTAGACAATACGGAGCCTTTCTACTACGTCTATGGCGGCACCCAGGACAACTTCAGCTTAGGCGGCCCCTCGCGCACGCGCAGCATGAACGGCATTGTAAATGAAGACTGGTTTGTGACCAACGGGGGCGACGGCTTCGAGTCGCAGGTAGACCCCAACAACCCCAACATCGTGTACGCCCAGTCGCAGTACGGCGTACTGGTGCGCTACGACAAAGCCTCCGGCGAGATCACGGGCATACAGCCTAAACCCCGGGCTGGCGAAGCTGAATACCGCTGGAACTGGGATGCGCCCTTAGCCATCTCGGCACACCAGCCCACCCGCCTGTACTTTGCCGCCAATAAACTCTTCCGCAGCGACGACCGGGGCGCTACCTGGCAGGTGCTGGGCGACGACCTCACCCGGCAGGTAGACCGCAACACCCTAAAGGTGATGGATCGGGTGCAGAGCATCGACGCTGTAGCCAAAAACGAATCGACCTCGCCCTATGGCAATATTGTGGCCTTTTCGGAAAGCCCCCGCTCGGCCGACCTGTTGTATGTGGGCACCGACGACGGCCTCATCCAGATCAGCGAAGACGGCGGCCGCAGTTGGACCCGCATTGACGTAAACAACATAGCCGGCGCCCCGGAGCGCACCTACGTCAACTCCCTGCTGGCTTCCCAACACGACGCCAACGTGGTATATGCCGCTTTTAATCATCACAAATACGGCGACTATCGCCCCTATCTGTACAAGAGCACCGACAAAGGCCGCACCTGGAAAGCCATCTCGGCCAATCTGCCCGAGCGCGGCTCCGTTTACTCAATAGCTGAAGACCATGTAGATGCCAACCTGCTGTTTGTGGGTACGGAGTTTGGCTGCTTCTTTAGCAACGACGGCGGCGCTTATTGGAAAGCCCTCAAGAGCGGCCTGCCTACCATAGCCGTGCGCGACATAGCCATACAAAAGCGCGAAAACGATCTGGTACTGGCCACCTTTGGCCGGGGCTTTTACGTGCTGGACGACTACAGCCCGCTGCGCAAGATACAACAGGGCGATCTGGCTGCGCCTGCTTCAATATTTCCCGTCAAAGATGGCCTGCTGTACATAGAGAGCTCGCCGCTGGGGCTGCGCGGCAAAGGCTTTCAGGGGCATAGCTACTTTAGCACCCCCAACCCGCCTGTTGGGGCTGTGTTTACCTACTACGTGCGCGACGCCTACAAGACGCGCCGCGACCGTCGCCGCGAGCAAGAGCAGGCCCTCATTGCCAAAGGCCAGGACGTGCGCTACCCTACCTACGAGGAGCTCCAGGCCGAAGAGCGCGAAGAGGCGCCCTACCTGTTGTTTACCATTGCCGACATGAGCGGCAACGTCATCCGGCAACTCAAAACGGGCCTTAACCGGGGCGTGCAGCGCATGGTATGGGACGGGCGCTACCCCAGCGTGAACCCCGTAAGCTTAGGCGGCAGCAGCTTCGACAATCCTTTTGAAAGCCTCGACGAAGGCGTGCTGGCCATGCCCGGCGAATATACCGTAGCGCTGTCGCGTAGCATAGACGGCAAGCTGGAACAACTGGTAGCGCCACAGCGCTTTATGCTCAAAACCTTGGGCGGCGTAACGCTGCCCGCTACCGACCGCCCTGCCCTCACGGCCTTTCAGCGCGAGGCGCAGGAACTACAACGAGCCCTAAATGGGGCCGCCGGCCACTTGGGCGAAATGGGCAATCGCATGCGCCACATCCGCCAGGCCGTCTATGCCGTGCCGGCCTCATCAACAGAGCTTATTGCCGACTGGCAGCGCCTCGATCAGCAGCTCTACGACCTGCGCAAGCAATTGTATGGCGACGGCCTCGCCGCCCGCCTCGACCAGCCCACCCGCATGGCGGTAGCCAACCGTATGGGATGGCTTACTTACGAGATGTGGGGCTCTACCTCGGCGCCTACCCAAACCCAACGCGACGCCTTGGCTTTGGCGCAGCAAGATTTTAGCGTCCTGTTGCCCAAATTGCGCGCACTGGCCGAGCAGGATTTGCCCGCGCTGGAGCGCAAGCTCGAAGCTGCCGGCGCCCCCTACACGCCTGGTCGGCGAATAGAGTGGAAGTCGGG
>CAYOTJ010000012.1:6320-18149 GCA_964406855.1 uncultured Saprospiraceae bacterium | reverse complement strand
CGGTCCCCGGGGATTCGAAGGGTCTTGCAATTTTCCTTTATTTGATCTATGGTTTGTTGCCCCTGTTGCTCTACCCGCTTCAGCGTAGCCGAATCTACTATAGTACCCGCTTTGTCGCGGGCTGCCTGCCCGGCCTGACGCTGAAGTTCGTCAAGCTTTTGGTTGGCAACGACCTTAGCTGAGTCGAGGGCTTTATTGGCGCGGTTTTCCGCTTCCGTTCGCGCATCGTCTATGCGCTTTTGCGCTTCGTCTTGCAGTTGTTGCTTCTGGTTGTTGAGCTCGTTGGCTACGGCGCCCTGGGCCGCTTCGCCTGCGGTCGTCTGACCATCGGCGCCCAATAGCTTGAAACTCACTTTGGGCTTGGCAATGCTGCCCGTGAGATTAACGAGTACGTTGATGTTTTCGCTTTGCGCTACGTTGACGCCCAAACTGGCGGCCTGACTCAGCAGTTGGCCCACGCCTTTGTTAACAGCCTGCCCAACGGCATTGCCCGTGAGTTTGCTGCGCGGCACTACGGTTTTAATCTGGTAGTTCATCTCCTGAGTGATGCTGTGCGTACCCCCGATGTTCATGGCTATGTCTTTGATCTTGAGGTCGAAGGGCTTTACTTCCACCGCTCCGTTGCGGATGCTGAACCAGCTCTTCAGGTTGTTGAGCTGCACCGCCTCTTTGAGTTCCTTGATCTCCAGCGTATTTCCTATGGCTGTCAGCGGGGCAAAACCATTCACTACGCCATTGAGGGTTTCCAGAAATCCGTCGGCGTTGAGGGTGGCCAAGTTGGGCATCATGTCTTTACCCAGCACACCCTCCATCACCATGCTGGTGGTAAACTTACCCTGAATAAACTTGCCAATGGGAGCTAATTGTTGGAATGTATTGAAGGCGCTGAACGACTGTTGGAAGTCCATGCCTTGTAAATCGTACTTGAAGTTGAAGTAAGGATTGGCCTCATCCTGGGTATCGTAGGCGCCGCCAAAGGCTACTTTGCCGCCCAATATGCGGGTATTGCCCTCCTCAATGACCACCTGCTCGTCGCGCACCAGTAGCGTGCCATTAAAATCGTTGAGCGACAGGTTGGTGTAGTCGATCTTTTTAGCGCGGGCAGCTACGCTTACGCTGATGTTGTCGGGCACCAATATGGGGTCTAAAGCTTCTGTGCCGGCTGTTTGGACAGTCTCGGCGGTAGGCGCAGTTTCCGACTCGGTCATAAACTGGTTGAGATTGAGGTAGTTGGACTCAAACTCGAAATTGCCCCCCAGCACTCCGTCTCCAAAGGCATAGTCGAAAGCATTCAGCAGCAGGCCGCTGCCGCGCAGGTCGCTGTCGCCAATAATGGTCGACATCTCCCGTATTTCCATCCGGTTGGGCGTAATGCGGCCCGCTGCCCGGGTGTCTTTGAGTTGGTACACATCGTAGCGAATTTCACGGGCTAAGGCATCGATATCGAAGTCGAAGCGATCAAAAATTTCCGTCGATTCGGTCGTTGATCCGGCGGCGGCGGCCTCGCGTTCGGCTACCTGGGCCGGGGAGTAGGCGGGCTCCGGAGCAGCCTCTTCCTCCATCCACTCGTCGGCATCGAAGAGGGTTGATTCTAATTTAAACTGACCCGTCATCGTCTTATCCGGCGAGAAATAGGCCAATATGTTGTTTATCTCGCCGCTGCCGCGCAGATCGCTGCGGCCTAATTTCATGTCGAGTTCGCTGACGGCCACCCGCTGGGGTGTAAAAGCGGCTACGGCCTTGCGCACATCCACTAATGGCAGTCCTACGCCTTTGTATTGCAGGCCTGTAGCCGTCACGTCGCCTTTTACATCTACCTCTTCGTAAGCTTCCCGCTCAATGGTAGAAAGACGGGTTTTCATATCTACGTCGGCTACAATGCGGCCGGCCATGCGCTCCACATCGGGTATGGGGAAGGCCTTGGCCCACTTGGCTAAGTCGATCACTCCGTCTACGCTCATGTCAATGTCGGGGTCGGTGAGGGGAGTACGCAGCAGAAAACGGGCCGAGAACGGATCGCCGCCCACGTTGAGTTTGATGCGCGACAGGTTGATGACCATGTCGTTGAGTTCGCTCCCGGGGCTGTTTACCTCCATCGCGGCATCAATGCTGCTGATGCTCATGGGCAGATCGGGGTATTTTACGTTCCCGTTGCTTACGGTGGTATTGATCTTAAAGCTGGGATAAGACTGTTCGTTGTAAACGCCCTTCACCAAGCCGTCGAGGGTAAACTGGCCGCTTATTTTCACCTGCTCATAACCCTGAATGTAGGCATTCGGAATAATAGACCAGAGCTGACGGAAGTCGTTGGCCGGCGCTTTAAAACTCAGGTCCATGTTGATGTCTTCTTCCGCTAATTGCACAAAGCCGTCAGCGCTAAGTTCCAATTCGTTTAATTTCAGCTTGTTATCCTTGAGGGTGTACTTGCTGGCCGGCATATCGATGTTAAAGATGGCGTCGAGCGCTGTGCGGGCATTGCTAAGATAGCCGATACCGCCCTGCCGGGCCGTGAGACTGTCGATGGTCGTATGCGTATCGAGGTCGTATACGTCGAGGGTAAAGTTGCCCGACCCCTCGTGGTTGAGCCCCGCTATGGCTAAGTAGGTGTCTGTGCTGTGGTCGTCATACACCAATCGGCCATTGGTTATGCTGTATTTATCCAATTCGAGCGCAAAGCCCGTGTAGGTCGTTTCGGCCGTGTCTACCTGTTCTTCGGTCGGAATGGCGATGTCGTAGTTGGCTAAGCCGTCTTGTAGTATCAAAACATTGATGTCGGGGGCGTCAAGGCTGATTTCATTAACCTGCACTTCTCCTCCGCCTTTAATCACCGACATGAGATCAAGGGATAATGCCATGTTTTTGGCCTTGAATAAATTCAGGCCTTGAAATGTATCTACCCCCGTGACACTGAAATTGTCGAGCGAGACGCCCATATCCGGGAAAGTACGCAGCAAAGTGAGGTTGATGTCGTCGAACGCTACTTCAGCGCGCAGGTTCTTATTGATCTCTACCTTTACCAGGTCTAATATCTCCGACTTATAGAAATACGGAATGGCAACGGCCGCGCCTATCAACAGGATGATGAGCGCGCCAAAGGCAATGAGCAAACGCTTGACAATTTTCATAATTGTGGTTTGAGAAACAACATTCCTATAGTTAACGCTATAGTTAGCGCCGTCAGGTTCTGTAAATGTTGGCCGTTTCGAGCAGCATTTTCATGCACAGAACCTGTCAACGCGCAATATACAATGATATAACGCAAAATACAGAGCAATGCGTTTGATGCGCTTTGAAAAAGTATGTCCAAAATTAAGACATAATTTCTTTGCCTGCTTTGCTGTTTTCAACCTATTTTTGATGCCGTATTGCGTTGTTTATGCATAATACAGGGCTGATTTTAACCATTCTTTAACTACGCACCCTACTGTTTGCAGTGTGCCCACTAATGCCAAATGAGTTCATTTAGTTCTGAAAATATTGATTATCAACTTGTTGATAATGACCAACAGCTCCGGTTATTCTATGAAGCCAATCGCACGACCGAATGGATGTGTTTCGATACGGAGTTTGTAGGGGAGAAGCGCTATCAAACCCGTCTCTGCCTTATTCAGGTAACCAGCCCCTACGGCAACTATCTCATTGATCCGTTTCCCATCCGCGACCTCAATCCTTTTCTCGATCTGCTCACCGACCCGGCCATTGCCGTCATCACCCATGCAGGCGACAACGACTATCGGCTGCTCAACGCCGTCTATGGCATTGTGCCTGCCAACGTCTGGGATACCCAGTTGGCTGCGGGGTTACTGGGGTATCGCTATCCCACCTCCCTGAGCAAATTAGTGGAGAGCGAGCTGGGCATTCACCTCAAAAAAGGGTATGCTGTTACTGATTGGGAAGACCGCCCTTTTTCCAAAAAACAACTCAACTACGCCTTGGAAGACGTGCTGCCCCTACGCGACCTCTGGTTGTCGTTGGAAGGCAAATTAGCTAAAAAAGGCCGTTTGGAATGGGTGAAGGAAGAATGCGCCCGAATGGCCCGCCCTGCTTACTATGAGCGCGACCCTCATCAGGAAGCCCTCACCAGCAATATGATGCGCTCGCTCAAGACCCGTGAGCAGATATTCCTCCTGCGCCTGTATGAATGGCGCCGCAAGCTGGCCGAAGAAAAGGACTACTCCAAGGAGATGATTCTGTCGAGTAAACTTATTGGCCATATCGTCAAAGCCATTCGCTCGGGCAAAGAAGCTTTGCTCGAAAACCGGCGCGTGCCTGCTTCTATTGTCAACCGCCACGGCAGCGAGTGGGAACGCCTTTATCAGGCGCCTGCTACGCCTCAGGAAAAAGCGCTGCTGGCGCAAATTCCCTCTGACGACGATGAAGACGAACGCGATGAAATTCTCATTGAATTCCTCTACCTGCTTATGAAGTACCGCTGCATGGAAGAGGGCATCAGCCCTTCGTTGGTGATGCCTCGCAACGCCATCAAGCGCATGAAAAAAGACGATGCCGTACGCGAAGATATGCTGGGCCGGGGTTGGCGACGGGAAATGCTGGGCGATGAATTTGAAAGCTGGATCGCCCACTTCGACGACCTCAAGCTCACCATCGATGGGGGAGAAGTGCGCATTAGTTTTGACTAAGGCGCGCCCTTGTAGCCGGTAATACAACAAAAGCCCCGCTGCCAACCGGCAGCGGGGCTTTTACACCTTATTATAACATAAGCCTTACTTAAGGCTGCCAATCATATCCTCAGGGCGTACCCATTGGTCGAACTGTTCGGGCGTGAGCAGGCCCAGAGCTACGGCCGCCTCTTTGAGGGTCGTACCTTCTTTATGGGCTTTCTTCGCAATCTTAGCCGCATTTTCATAGCCGATGTGCGGGTTGAGGGCCGTTACCAGCATCAGCGAGTTGTCGAGGTGGCGCTTGATCACGGGCAGATTGGGCTCTATGCCGGCGGCGCACTTTTCGGTGAAGCTCACGCAGGCGTCGCCCAGGAGGCGTGCCGATTGCAGAACGTTGGCTGCGATGACCGGTTTGAACACATTGAGCTCAAAGTGGCCGTTGGTACCGCCTATTGACACGGCTACGTCATTGCCAATCACCTGGGCGCATACCATTGTCATGGCTTCCGGCTGGGTGGGGTTCACTTTGCCCGGCATGATAGACGAGCCCGGCTCATTGTCGGGAATGACGATCTCGCCGATGCCGCAGCGCGGCCCGGAGCTCAGCATCCTGACATCGTTGGCGATTTTCATAAGCGATACGGCAGCCCGCTTTAAGGCGCCCGATAGCTCTACCATAGCGTCGTGGGCAGCCAGCGCCTCAAATTTGTTGGGCGCCGTCACAAAAGGAAGGCCTGTAAATTGGGCTATCTTCTGGGCTACCAGCACATCGTAGCCTTTGGGCGTATTGAGGCCTGTGCCTACGGCTGTGCCGCCCAGCGCCAGTTCGCTCACCATCAGGTGGGCGTTGCGGATGGCGCGCATGGAGTTGTCTAATTGCTGGACGTAGCCCGAAAACTCCTGGCCCAGCGTCAGGGGGGTGGCGTCCATGAAGTGGGTGCGGCCCGTCTTTACAATGTCTTTAAACAGCTCTGCTTTAGCCGCCAGCGTCTGGCGCAGCATTTCTATGCCTGGCAGCGTCACATCGGCCACCAATTTATAGGCGGCAATGTGCATAGCGGTGGGAAAAGTGTCGTTCGACGATTGGCTCTTATTGACATCGTCGTTGGGATGCAGGGTTTTTTTCTCATCGGCCAATTGGCCGCCTGAAAGCACATGCGCCCGATAGGCTACTACTTCATTGACGTTCATGTTGCTTTGTGTGCCGGAGCCCGTTTGCCAGATGACGAGCGGGAACTGGTCGTCGAGGGCGCCTGTAAGTATCTCATCGCACACCCGGCTGATGAGGTCGCGCTTTTCGATGGCCAGCACGCCCAGATCGCAATTGGCGTGGGCCGCCGCCTTCTTCAAATAGGCAAAGGCATGGATGATCTCGCGGGGCATGCTGGCCTCGGGGCCAATGCGAAAGTTGTTGCGTGAGCGCTCGGTTTGGGCGCCCCAATATTTATCGGCGGGCACTTTTACCTCGCCCATGGTATCGTGCTCAATGCGATAGCTCATGATGGGGTTGCGTTTGGTAATGAAATGGGTGCAAAGATACGTTGCCATTCCATAACTACTAAGGGCTTAATGGGGTTTTCGCCATTGACTATTCCTTTCAGCGCGCAGCGCCGGAGTGGGCCCGGGCTAGGGATGGCAGTGGTATGGGCTGCTGCATGGGCGGCCCTCAAAGCCGCCCATGCAGCAGCCCATAAGAACGGACAGCCCGGCCCCGCGCGCTATGTGTGCGTTTTTGCGCCTTTGGGCGCCGCAAGGTGTTTGCGCGCGGGGAAGCCCCCAAAAACAACCTTCAGGCTTCAAAGGCTTCCGGAAGGTCGGCCCGCAATTGGGTTACTACTTGTTGAACGATCTGGTGGGTGCTTTGCAGCATATCGGCGAGCCGTTGCGCATCGGGGGAAGCGGCTTTGGCGCGGGCTTCGATGTCGCGTATGACGGTTGTTAGCGCGGTGATGCCCATATTGTCGATGCCGGGTTTGATGCGGTGTGCCAGCTTGCTGAGTTTTTCCCATTGCGCGGCCGCGAGTGCCGTTTGCATGTCGTGCAGGGTGGCCGGCGTTTGTTCTGCGAAGATGCCGATCATTTTGTAGAGAAAATCTGTGTTGCCGCGGCTGATGTCGCGTAGCTTAGTTAAATTGTATAGCGGCGCTTTGGGAGCGTGGGCGCTATCGGCGGCGCGGAGCGACGAAGAAGGCGCATGGTTGGCGATGGCATTAAAAAGGATGTTTTCTTCAAAGGGTTTGGTTACATAGTCGTTCATGCCGCTGGCTAAGTAGTGGTCGATGTCTTTCTTAAAGGCGTTGACGGTGAGGGCGATGATGGGCAGCGAGCGCGAGATGTGCTCGCGGATGTAGCGGGTGGCCTCTACGCCGTCCATGACGGGCATTTGTACATCCATAAGGACGATGTCGACGGGGTTTTCGGTTAGCTTTTCGATGGCGTCTTTGCCATTGACGGCTTCAATGACATCGCAGTCGAAGTGGCTCAGGCTTTGGCAGGCGATGTATCGGTTCATGTCGTTGTCTTCTACCAGCAGCACTTTTATGCCTCGGAGGCTGCCGGGGCGCTGGGCCTCGGCAGCGGCGTAGAGCCTGGAGGGGTCGCCGAGTTCGAGGCGCAGGGTGACTTCGATGGCGGTGCCTTCGTTTTTTTGGCTGCTCACCTGTATCCGCCCTTTCATGAGTTGGATCATCTCCTGGGTGATGGCCATGCCGAGGCCGGTGCCTTCAAAACGGCGTGTGGATTTATCTTCCTCCTGAGAGAATTTGCTAAACAGTGTGTTCATAACGGTTTCGCTCATGCCTACGCCGGTGTCGGTGATGGTGAATTTGAGCATTTGGCTGTGGGCGTCTTCGCTTACGACCTCTGCCAGCAGGCTCACACGCCCCTTTTCCGTAAATTTGATGGCGTTGCCGATGAGGTTGATGAGTATCTGGCGAATGCGGGTGCCGTCGCCGAGATGGCAGGGGGCTATGTCGGGAGAGACCAGTACATTCATGTGCAGGCCTTTTTCGGCGGCTCGGGTCTGGAGTATACTTTTGACGTTGCTGATGACCGAGGAGAGGCTGAATTCGCGGATGTCGAGGTCAAATTCGCCGGCTTCGATCTTGGAGATGTCAAGTACGTTGTTGATGATGTTGAGCAGGTGGCGGGCTGCCGTCTCGCTATGAGAGAGGTAGAGCTGTTGTTTTGGGGTGAGGTCTTCGCGGCCCAGCTCGCGTATCATGCCAATGATGGCATTGAGGGGCGTGCGAATTTCGTGACTCATATTGGCTAAGAAGGCTTCCTTGGCCTGGGAGGCTTCTTCGGCTTTGTTTTTGGCAATTTCGAGGTCTTGTTCCAGCCTTTTTTGCTGGGTGATGTCGAGGTGGATACCTATGGATCCTGTGCGGTCGCCTTTGTCGTTATAGTTGGGGGCGCCGGATACGAACCACCAGCGGGGTTCGCCGGCTTTGTTTTTGGCGGCCAGCTCGTAGTTGTCGGAGATGCCTTGTTCGCGTAGGTTTTCCTTTTGCCGGAGCATGTGCTCGTGGGCGGGGTACATGAGGAAAATGGTGGATTTTTGCCCGATGAGCTCTTCGAAGCTATAGCCTGAAATATCGCAAAAGCGCTGATTGGCAAAGAGGATGGTTTCTTCTTTATCGACTTCCAGCAGGCCCAGGTTCATGTTGGCAATGATGTTGCGGTATTTCTCTTCCTGGGTGGTCAACAACTTTTCCCGTTGCCTGCGTTCAAAGACGTTAATGAGCATTTGCGCGAACAGGAAAAGGAGTTTTTTTTCTTTATCGGTGTAGAGGTGGCGCTTGCGCACCGAGTCGAACCCCACAAAACCAATGAGGTCGTCGTGGCTGCGCATGGGTATGGAGATCAGGCTCTGGATGCCCTGGGCTTCGAGGGTGGCCCTGAGGCCGTTGGGGCCGTCGTAGGGCAAGCCCCTGATGTCGGGGATGTAAAAAGGTTCGCTTTTCTGGTGTTGCTCAAGCCATTGGGGTATGTAGATCAGCGGTACTTTCTGGAGGTTGTCTTTTTCGCTGGAGATACCCCCGTCGCACCATTCGTGGGTAGTGGAAGTGGTAAAGTCGCTGAAGTCATAATCAAAGACATAAGCCCGATCGGCGCCTACAAACCGGCCAATTTCCTCCAAAGACGATTGTATAACAGCCTCTACCTTGTTGAGGTCTATGTTGATGAGGCTGGAGGAAATTTTAATGAGGAGGTCTTGCAGCTCAATCTGCTGGCGTATGATCTCGTCTTTGTTTTTGCGCTGGGATATGTCTTTGATGAAGCCACAGAAGTAGCTGTTGTTGTTTTGGTTGAGGCTGATGACGGAAAGCTCTATGGGGAATTCATGCCCGAATTTGTGCAGGGCGGGTATTTCAAGCAGCCTGTTGAGCATTGGGTCAGGCTGTGTAGTATGCAGCGGCCCAATATGGGGGATGATGGCGTCCAGGGTGCGTTGCCCCACCACCTCCGGCGCTGTCCAACCAAAAATTTCCTCGGCGGCGGGATTCCAGTACTGTACAACGCCCTGGCTGTCTACGATGGTGATGGCGTCCATGGCAGAGTCCATGATGAGGCGATTGAGCTCCTCCCTTTCCCGGATCAGTTGTTCGGCCTGGAGGCGCAACTCCTGGTCGACGGTTTGTTTGAGGCTTTTGCCTAAAAAGGTGGCAATGGGCGCCAGTTCGCGGGTAATGACGTGGTCAAGGGGATTTTTGCGGCCGAGGATGAGCACCCCGTATTCTGCCATGCGGTAGAGGTAGAAATAGCCTTCTTTGCGCTGGATTTCGCAGCAATATTTGGCATCGTTCTGCTCTTTGTAGAGGGCTTCGTCAAGCAGTTCGCGCCAAAGGGTAGTGGTGCGGAAGGCCGCAGGCAACACCGCCCGTTCTGCATAGTGATCGCCGTCTTTTTTCATCACGCAGGCTGCAAAGCAGCTGAGCTTGCGCAGGTACATGGGCAGGCCTTTGCGCAGGATGTCCGTTTCACCCGACAGGCCCGACAAGCTGTAAACCAGTTCGAAGAACAGTTCCGACTTTAGCGTATTGTCTACCATTGCGCAACTACGACGGTTTTGTTGTAAATTTCTAAATAACCGGCGCCCTCATTGGCAATTTCGCCCAGCGTGAGGGCGCCAATTACGGGCTTTCCCTCGCCGATAATATTGATCTCGCGTTGAAATTCCTCTTTCATGTACATAACCCTTGAGATACAGTCGATACAAAAGAGCGTGGCTTGGTCCGGCAATGCTTTTTCTGAAGCTAAGGCGCGGGCCTTTCGGGCGCCGGCCAGCAGCGATTCCATGTTGCCATGCATAATACACACAAATTCCCCTTCATGAATGACGTCGAGGTTGTGAATGGAGCCGTATTTGGTCATAAACGGATCCCGTATGATCCGCTCGGCGTCAATTTTGGCAATCCCCAGCGGGTACGACTGGGAGATGTCGAAGAAGTTTTCTTCGGATAGCCAGCGGCCCGAGTGCCCCTCCACTACCTGTCGGTATACATCGAAGGCAGGCTGCCAGTTGATGCTGTTTACTTTATTGGCCTCGGCTTCTGTCACTTTCATGGGGGCTGAGACGGGGTCCCAACCATGCCCGACGCCCAATGCAAATCTTTGGCCGGCAAAAGCCAATACAGCGCTATTGGCATGTAGCCCTTCATTGTCGATGACGCAGGGTATGGGGTCAAAACTCAGCGAACCGGCTCCTGCGCCTACATAGCTGGATATGGCGCCTAATTGATTGAATAACAGGTCTGTAAAATCGTTTTTGCCGTCGCTGAAAGCATCGCAGAAAACCACCGTTGTTTCCGGCGGTTGGGGCAGTTGGCTCAAGGCCTGCACCAGCGCAACTTCCATGTCGGCTACAGGGGCAGACATGTCTACGCGCAACAACTGAAATGGCCAACTGATGGGCATCAATATGGCGCCTTCGCTCTTGCGTTCGCTGTTGAAGACGATTTCGGGGAAGATCGCCCCGAATATTTTTTTAGGAGAAGCCTTCAATAAAGGCGCCAGCGCCTCGTGGCTGAAGTGGTTGGCATCGGCCATGATAACCATAATGCCTTCGACATCGGGTTGCCGGGCCATGTTTTCAAGTGCGGCTTGAAAACGATGGATGTCGCCGGCAGGGGCATAAGCAGCTAAAGTCATACAAGCAGGTATTGAAGGACGATCCCGTAAAAATACACATATTTCAAAGTTTGCTGCAAAAGTTATTCCAGAAAGCAATTCCCGGAACAAGTGCTTAACTTGCATCGGCTACAAAATCCACGTATGCACAGTTATATCATCATCACCGGCGTATCGGGCAGCGGTAAAACAACCTTGGGGCGCGCACTCGCCGAACGCCTCGGGGCGCCTTTTTACGATGCCGACGATTACCACCCGGCCGCCAATGTGCAAAAAATGACGGCGGGTATTCCGCTCGACGACGACGACAGGAAGCCCTGGCTTCAGGTCTTAAACACCTTGCTGCAACAACATGAGGGCCCGTTGGTGCTGGCCTGCTCGGCCTTGAAAGAGCGCTACCGGCAGCAGATCACCCGCCAACTGCCGGCCACAGCCATTCAATGGGTGCATCTGCACGGCTCTCCCGAGCTCATTCGTCGGCGATTGCAGGCCCGCAACGGCCACTTTATGGCGGCGTCTATGCTGGATTCTCAACTCCAGGCTTATGAACCGCCCGCCTATGGCCTTCAATTAGATGTGGCCAAAACCACAGACGAGCTGTTGGTAATGACGCTGGAAGCCCTCGATAAAGCCGAAATAGGGCTGATGGGCCTGGGAGTAATGGGGCTCAATCTGGCGCGCAACCTCGCCGGTAATGGCTTCCGGCTCGCTCTCTACAACCGACGCCTGCCCGGAAAAGAGGAGGAGGTGGCCGCACAGGCCTGCCGGCATTACCCCGAACTAAAAGATGCCCTCCCTTTTGAGGAGGTCGGGGCTTTTGTCAAAAGTATTGCCAGGCCCCGCCGAATTCTGCTCATGGTAAGCGCCGGCGCCGCTGTCGATGAGCTGATCCTGCAGTTGCTGCCCTGGCTCGAAGCCGGCGATGTGGTGGCAGATGGAGGCAATACCCATTATCGCGGTACCGAGCGCCTGCTGCCGGCGCTCGGTATCGCGATAATGGGTATTGCCTCCGCCTGCCGCCACAGCGCCGGCTTCGAGCCAGGGCAGCAACTGCAGGAGCAGCTCATCGACCGCG
>CAYOTJ010000012.1:0-6310 GCA_964406855.1 uncultured Saprospiraceae bacterium | reverse complement strand
GCTGCCCGTGGCATACATTGGTTAGGCTGTGGCATTTCCGGCGGGGAGGCAGGCGCCCTGCATGGCCCTGCCGTCATGCCGGGCGGAGCTAAGAAGGCCTACAACTTATTGGAACCTCTGCTCAGCCGCATCGCTGCGCTGGGCATAAACGACCAGCCCTGCTGCCGGTACATCGGCAAAGGAGGCGCCGGTCATTTCGTCAAAATGGTTCACAATGGCATCGAATATGCCGAAATGCAACTCATCGCTGAAGTGTATGGATGCCTGCGCTACGATCTGGGCCATTCGCCCACAGATGTAGCCCGCATCTTCAGTCGCTGGCAACGCGGCGCTCAGGAGAGCAACCTGCTTGGCCTCACCATCGACATTTTGAACAAAAAGGATGTCGATGGCAGCTTGCTCATCGATCATATCCTCGACTCGGCAGGCGCCAAAGGTACCGGAAACTGGACGACGGCCGCCGCCGGCGAATTAGGCGTGCCGGCGCCGGGGCTCACTGCGGCCCTCAACGCCCGCTATCTGTCGGCCCAGCGCCAGGATCGCCTGAGCCTGAGCGCACTCTTCGCCCAAGCACCGGCCACCCACCCGATTCAATCCATTGATTTGGAGTCGACCTACGCCTTTTGCCGACTGATGAGCCACCTCCAGGGATTGGACCTCATCCAGGCCGCTTCGGATCGCTACCAATGGGGCGTCAATCTCAAAACGCTCTTGCGCGTATGGTCGGGCGGCTGTATCATACGCTCTACGCTGCTCGAACAAATGCGTAAAGCTACATCAACACAGCCACATTGGCTCTGCGAGCCGGGCTTGTTCAAGGTCGTCCGGGCATGCTGGCCTCCCGCCCAACAGGCCGCCGCAGCACTGGCCCTAAGCCCACAGCCTTATCCGGTAATTCAGGCCAGTGTCGATTATTTTAAATACCTTACTACGGCCAGAAGTACGGCCTATCTCTTGCAGGCCCAACGCGACTACTTCGGCGCTCATACCTACCAGCGCCTCGACGATCCCGAAGGGCAGGCCCATCATACCGATTGGTGAAATTTTATCTGTCTGTTTATACTGAATTCGGGCAGGTTTTGTGCAAACAGGTATAAAATCTGCCAGAGCAAACTTCAAAAACCGGACCAATGGAAGTAAAATTGCTGGCGGCCGTACTGGCCGGTATGATTTCACTCCTCATTATGATACTGCGGTTAAAGTGGCCTGCCTTCATTGCGCTGCTCATCGCAGCCATCACCACCGGACTGGCAGCCGGCATGGATCCCGCTCTCGTCATGGATGCCATAAAGACGGGGATGGGGGGCACGTTGGGCTTTGTGGCTACGGTTGTGGGTTTGGGCGCCATTTTTGGCGGCATCCTCGAACACACCCGGGGCTCGCAGGCCTTGGCGGCCTTCCTCCTCAATGTCATAGGCGAACGACGGGCGCCCCTGGCCCTCATGATCACCGGCCTGCTGGTAGCCATCCCCATTTTTTTCGACGTGGGCTTTATCATCTTGTTTCCCATAGTCGTGGCCCTCCACCGCAAAACCGGCCGTTCGGTTCTGCTTTATGCCCTGCCGCTGCTATCGGGCCTGGCGGTTTCTCATGCCTTTATTCCCCCCACGCCCGGGCCATTGGCCGTAGCCGACATCATCGGCGCGCCGCTCGGAATGGTGGTGCTGATCGGCGCCATCGCCGGGGCCCCGGCCGCCTTGGCCGGCTTGCTGTATAGCCGCTGGTTAGCCAATCGAATTCACATTGACGTGCCCGCCCCAATACCCACAGCAGCAGAGGCGCCCGACCTGCCGTTGCCGGGTATAGGCTGGGTGCTGCCCATTCTGTTGCTGCCCATTGCGCTCATTGTCTTTCACACCCTCTTCGATGCCGAAATCCTGAACACGGGCAACCCGCAGTATGATGCGCTGCTGATGATGGTCAGCCATCCATTCTCCGCCCTCATACTGGCCAATTTACTGGCCTGGTACGGCCTGGGGCGGCGCGCAGGCCTTACACAAACCCAACTCGCCGACATCAGCGCCCGCTCGCTGGCCCCTGCCGGCATCATCCTGTTGGTTACGGGCGCAGGAGGCGTATTCAAACAAGTACTCGTAGATACCGGCGCCGGCGAAATGCTCGCCAAGGCCGTTCAGGATACCGGGTTGGGCTTGGTTTCTTTTGCTTTTTTAGCCGCTGCGCTCATTCGGGTGCTCCAGGGGTCAGCTACCGTCGCCATGATCACCGGCGCCGGCCTGGTAGCCCCGCTGTTGCCGGCCTACGCCCTCACCGAGGTACAACTGGCCGCCTTAGTCATCGCCATAGCCTCAGGGGGCACAGTAGCCTCTCACCTCAACGACAGCGGTTTTTGGTTGGTCAAAGAGTTTATGGGGCTCTCCGAAAAGGAAGGTATCCAATCCTGGACGGTTGCCTCTACCTGCATAGGTCTTACCGGCTACCTCATGGCGCTGATTATTTTTTAAGCTTAGTATTTTCAGGGGCCCCGCCGCATATCATTCACAGCAGAAATCAGCCTGCGCGGCGCCGGGTGCTCCGCTATTATGGGCCGGCAATCGGTTATTTCCATCTTTGACGCCGATCAATGCCGGCCCATACCGCTTCGCCCCCTGGTCCAAACCCAAAGGAGCTCTGACGGGTAAACGAGGTTTATGACCAGGCCAGGTATTGCACAGTTGCAATTTCAGGGTATATGCGCATTGGGCGCATGGCCAAAATGCTTTTTAAAAGCCCGACTGAAGGTAGACAAATCGTTATACCCGCTCAAAAAGGTAATGGAAGTGAGGCTTAGCTCTTTTTCATCCATCAGCCGCCGGGCATGTTCCATGCGCCGGATGGTGAGGTATTGATAAGGGCTGATTCCAAACAACTGCCGGAAAAGCCTGAAAAAATGATACTCAGACATATATATATGGTCGGCCACTTCTTTGATGTGACGGATGCGGCCAAAGTGCGCATCTATATAGTTCTTGCTGTCTTGTAGCTTAACCAGCAGATCTTTGCGGGTTTCAAGGCGGCGCGCTTTGAGCTTTGCCATCTGATGAAATGCAGGCATCATATCTGCTACTACGCACTCGGCTAAGGTATAGTAAAACTCAGGCTGAAGATCGGGTAGTTCTGCCTGGGTCAAAAAGTGGCGGCACAAAGTATTGAGCTTCTGGCCTAAGCTCGTCTGGCTGGTTGCATAAGTGTTTTCCGGGAAACATGCTGCGGTGAAGAACGTATCCGGCCCGGGCTCGGTCGTTTGTATCTCAGGATAAATTGTGGCTAAAGCAGCCTGCGCCATGATTTCAGGAGATATGTCAATGCATAAACCCTTTACCAGCGTACGGCTGCCAATATGGGTAATGCCCCTGGCGTGGTGATTGGCCAACAGGTAATTGCCGGGTTCCAGCGTAAACTTGCGCCGGTTGATGGTGTAGGTTTCACACCCGGCTAATACCATTTTGATGGAAAAACTCCTGAACAGATTATCAGTCCGCAATTCCCTGAAGGCTGAAAAATTCAGCAGATTGCTTTGCCTGGGCAGACAGACGCTTGAAAAATTATTTTCGTTGATTTCGTTGATCATAATTGTATTGGCCATACTCCAAAAGTAAAAAACTTTCGTCGGGCAACATCCCGACGAAAGTTATAATGCGTTGAATTGCAATCAAAAAGACAATTACTTCTTATTCTTTTACGAATAGGGCCGCAGCAGTGTTGTCATCTTGCTTAAGCGTTACCGAGTAAGCGCCTGCCGCTAATTGAGCTACCGAAATAACAGGATGATTGGAGTCGATCTGCCCGTTGCTTACTTCCTGCCCCAGCATATTGCGGATGGCGTAAGTTATGCCGCTTCCCCGGAAAACCTCATTTAGTTGAAAGTGAAGGATATCGGTTGCCGGATTGGGGTAAGCGCTCAAAGAAAACACTTTGGGCTCCTCCGGGGCGGCCGTCAGCCGCCACTGATTGTACTGAATCAGCAGGGCATTTACTACAGGCAGCAGGGTCCAGGAATTGTATCCGGCGTCGTTGCCCAAAACGGTGATGCTGATATCCAGCTCTGGAAAATACCACGAACTGGCCGAATAAGCCAGATCGCCGCCATGCCCGTAAGCCGTATAACCTGAAAACTGATTGGCCATCAGCCCCAGACCATAGTTATTACCCTGAGAGCCCGGTGCAAAGATGAAAGTTTTTACCTCTGCCATACTCTCCGTATTGTGTAGATCCCCGCGCAGGTATTGACGCACAAACCGCCCGATGTGTTCCGCCGTGGAAAAATAACCCCCGGCGGCTCCCGCTACGGAATTCAGCGACATATAGCTCATGTAGAAAAAGTGAGCGTCATCGCGTATGCCGTCGCCGGTGATGTCTAACCATACATGGGCTACAGGGCCTTCAAGCGACTCAAATGCAGGTATCCGTATGGTCTCCAACCCAAGCGGATCAAAGAACATAGACCGCATAACTTCATAATAAGGGCTCCCGGTAACCTGTTCGATAATCATCCCCAACAAAAAGTAGTTGGTATTGCAATAATCCCACGTTGCGCCGGGCGCATTATTAGGGCTGTCGATGAACTCCCTGATAAATTCTTCCGCATCCCATCGGTAATCCAGATCGCTGAGCAAAGCCGCCTGATGGGCGGGGTTGCTCAGGGCGTCGTACAGCCCGCTGGTATGGCTGAGCAATTGCCTGATGGTAATCTGAGGATCGATGTAGGGGATAGCTGGAATGTACTGGCCGATGGTGTCGTCAACATCGAGCAGACCTTGTTCCTGTAAGCGCATTACACAGGCGGCTGTCATCATCTTGGTTACGCTGCCAATGAGGTAGTTGTAGGTTGTTTCGGCGCTGTCTAACGGTGAAAGTGAAGAAATACCCGAAGCTTTTTGCCAGATGCCGTTGTTGGCCGTTACAATGGCTGCGCTAAGCGATTTTATGCCCATGCTGGCGCGGCGGCTGTCAAGGGTATTATCGAGCATCTCGGCCAAAGGCGTAGGGATACTCTGCCCCCATGCCGGCTGTAACGCCGCAGTGAGGAAGAAGAAAATAATGTAACCGTGTTTCATAGCTGGAAAATGATTGATTGAGGCTTCAAATCTAAAAAGACCCCGGCAGGGGTAAGTTGTCAAATCCTGCTAAGATATACAGTCTGCTCCATCATAAAATAAGCGCTGCTGCTCGTAGAAATGTACAGCAGTGAGGGCAAATGCTTACTTTTGGCGCTCAGACTTATTAGACTTGTTCTACAGTAAAAGCCAATTTCATGCGAGCTGTTTGTCTTCTCCTGCTATGGGTATCCTTATCTTTTTCGCCGGTAAAAAGCCAAGAAAGCAAACCTTTACCCCGTAGTAATCCTGCGGCCGAAGGAGTGTCGGCGCAGGCCATCGCCGATTTCCTGACAGCGGTCAACAGCAGCCGGCACGAGATGCACAGTTTTATGATGTTGCGCCATGGCAAAGTAGTGGCAGAAGCATGGTGGGATCCCTACAAGCCACAGTTGAGGCATACCCTCTATTCCTGTAGTAAGAGCTTCACAGCCATAGCGGCAGGATTTGCCTTACAAGAAGGGCTGCTTCAATTAGATGATAAGGTACTCAAGTTTTTCCCCGACCTAGCGCCCGATACCATAAGCGATTATTGGGCTGCGTTGCAGGTGCGCCATCTGCTGACCATGACGGTAGGTATGCGACCCGACCCTACCTTCAACCTCCGGTCGGCGGATACCAACTGGATCGCTTCATTTTTGCGCACGCCAATACTTGACGCGCCGGGTTCCCAATTTTTATACAACACTATGGCTACCTATATGGTGGGCGTGATCGTTCAGCGGGTGAGCGGGCAGTCGCTTTTGGCTTACCTCAAGCCCCGGTTATTTGATCCTTTGGGGATTACGGGGATGGACTGGGAGCGCGATCTCCTTGGTTATGAAGTAGGCGGCTGGGGGTTGAGGTTAAAAACGGAAGACATGGCTAAGTTTGCCCAATTTCTGCTACAAAAGGGCAGGTGGGGGAGTCGGCAGTTGCTTCCATCGGCCTGGATAGATGAAGCGAGCTCGGCTCACATTCTTCAGCAACCCGATTTGAGCGATGAACAACGCGGCCAAACAGATTGGGCGCAGGGCTATGGTTACCAGCTATGGCGCAGCCGCCACAACAGCTTCAGGGGCGATGGGGCCTACGGCCAGTTCATGCTTGCGTTGCCGGAACAAGATGCGGTTATTGCCATTACATCCGAAACCGACGATATGCAGGGGCTGCTCAATCTGGTATGGGCGCACTTGCTTCCGGGTTTTGATGTGAAAATACCGCGGCGCCGTCAGGCA
>CAYOTJ010000011.1:4501-18151 GCA_964406855.1 uncultured Saprospiraceae bacterium | reverse complement strand
AGGTAGTGGTAACGGGCTTGGCATCGGGCGTAAAGCGCTCGAATTCGGGTAATGCCGTTACGACGGTTTCGGGGGATGAGCTGACGGGGCAAACGCGGCAGCAAACGTTAGACAATGCGCTGTATGGCAAAATTCCTGGCGTGAACATGTCGGCCAACAGCGGCGCGCCGGGCGGCGGTATCAATGTGCAATTGCGCGGTCTTTCGACTTTGGGGGCCGGCTCCAGCCAGCCGCTGTACATCATTGACGGCGTTTATGTGGACAACTCGACCATCCGGACGGGCAGGACGCAGTTGAGCGGCGCCAGCGGCGGGGCTTCGGCTTCCAACCAGGACGATGCGGCCAACCGGATTGCGGACATCAACCCCGACGACATCGAAAAGATCGAGGTGCTGAAAGGCCCCTCGGCGGCGGCCATCTATGGTACGCGGGCCAATGCGGGCGTAATTGTGATTACGACCAAGAAGGGCCAATCTGGTGAAACCAAGGTGAGCTTCAGCCAGGATATAGGCCAGGCGCGGGGCCAGAACTTCCAGGAATTCGACACCTGGGACGAAGCCAAGATCAACGCCTACTATGGGGGCGGGGCTCCGGCTCAGCTCGCGGCGTTGCAGCAGGCCCAGAACGAAGGCCGGGTGACCGACTGGGAAGATTACTTCTATGGCGAGCGCCCGCTGCTGTCGAATACTCAGTTGAGTGTGAGCGGCGGCAACAACAAGACGCAGTTTTATGTGTCGGGCGGCGTTTTATCGGAAGACGGCATCATCAAAAATACGGGTTTTGACCGCTACTCGCTGCGCGCCAACATAGACCACCGCATCAGCGACCGCCTGAAGGTGAGCTTGAACAGCGCTTACTACAAGAGCGACTCCGACCGGGGTTTTACGGGCAACCAGAACAACACGGGCGGTAGTATTGGCTACTCGATAGCGTATACGCCGAGCTATGCCAACCTGTTCCCGGACGCCAACGGCAACTACCCCGACAACCCTTACTTCAACGACAACCCCATTGCCATCCGCGACCTGACGACCAACAACCAGAAGGTGGATCGCTTTGTGACGGCGGCTACCCTCGACTGGGACATCATGCGCGGCGCGAGTTCGTACCTGAAGTTCAGGCTCAATGGCGGGGTTGACTACCTCAGCGGCAACTCGCTGGTACACCTCCCGGAGGTGCTTCAGCACCAGCGCGCCGGCGCCAATCCCGGCGATGTCATGTGGGGTCGCCAGGACAACCTGAACACCAACATTCAGGCCTTCCTGATTTTCAATGCCGACCTGGGCTCGATCAACTCGACCACCAGCGTAGGCGCTGTTCGCCTCGACCAGGACGGCGAATTTCAGTTGACCCGGGGGCGCGGCCTCTCGGGCGGCCAAACCAACTTAGCCTGGGCGCGGGTAGTGAGCGTACAGGAGCAGACCAACTCGCAGGTGACCGACTTAGGCTTTGTGGCGCAGGAAGACCTGAACTGGAAAGATCGCCTCATCGCTTCGTTGGGCGTGCGCATGGATCGCTCGACGCTGAACAACAAGCAGGACGAGTACTATCTGTTCCCGAAGGCTTCGTTGGCGGCCAACCTGCACAACTTCGACTTTTGGGGCCTCGACTTCATCAACCAGTTTAAGCTGCGCGCCGCTTATGGCGAGACGGGCGGTTTGCCGCGCTTTGGCGTGACGTTTGAGTCGCTGACGCCTCAGCTCATCGGCGGCAACTTAGGCGGCCAGGTGGGCACGCGGGGCGTAGACCCGAACTTAGTGCCTGAGACGGCTCAGGAATTGGAATTTGGCGTAGACTTGGCGTTGTTGAACAACCTGGTTACCCTGGAAGCCACGGTGTACAACAAGCAGGTGAAGGATCTGATTTTGGACCTTCGCCCGGCAGAATCGACGGGGATCTTAGCCATTGCTACCAACGCTGCCGACTTGGTGAACCGCGGTTTTGAGATTGGCTTAGGGCTGAACCCCGTGCGCAGCCAAAACTTCAACTGGTCGACGAAAATCCTGTACTGGACGAATGAGTCGGAGATTACGCGACTTGACATTCCGGCCTTCACCACGGGCGGTTTTGGCCCGTCGTTGGGCACTTACCTGATTGCGCAGGATTATTCCCCCACGGCGATTGTAGGCTTGCCCAGCGGCCAGGCTACGCCGGCCGGCGGTTATACCATCTATGGCGATCGCCAGCCCGACTTCCAACTTTCGTGGATGAACAGCATCAACTTCCTGAAGAATTTTGACCTGAACTTCCTGTTCCACTATCAGGGCGGCGGCAGCGCCATCAACCTGTCGGCGCTGTTGTGGGACGATGGGGGCACGACGCCCAACTGGGACGGCGACGACGACGGCGACGAGACGCCCAATGGCCTCGACCGCCTGATTGAATGGTCGGGTGGCAACACCAGCGTATACATCGGGGAGACCAGCTACCTGAAGCTGCGCGAATTGGGCTTGTACTACACCATTCCGGGCTTGTTCAATAAGACGATCAAGCGGTTGAAATTAGGCGTATCGGCCAATAACGTATTGCTGTGGACGAACTACAACAGCTATGATCCGGAAGTGAGCAACTTCGGCAGCCAGCCGATCTTCGGCAACATCGAAGTAGCGCCTTTCCCGTCTTCGCGCCGGTTCTTCTTCCACATCAAAGCTGACTTTTAATGCGCTTTTTGATTAAAAAGCGTTATCATTCAAAAACAATGACACTTATGAAATATTTGCTAAATAAACTCGCCCTGGCATTAGGCATAAGCGGTCTGTTGATGCTGTCGGCCTGCGAGATCGATACGGTTGTAGACCCCAACAACCCATCCTTGGGCGGGGTGTTGAGCGATGCCAGCAAGGCCGAATTGCAGGCGTTGGTAACGGGCTTGGAAGCGCGCCATCGCGGCTATGTGACCAATGCCACGGAGCTGTTTGGCTGCTTTGGCCGGGAGGTGTACGCCTATTTTGGGTCTGACCCCCGCTTTAAGTCGGAGTGGTTAGGCATAGCCATTACGGAGACCTACCCGGACTTTTTTGGTTCGGGCGGCACCTATGTGGAGCCTTACTTAGCTGTAAAACAATCCAACATCCTGATTGCGTCCGCTGAGGCCAGCACGCAGATCAATACGGAGGAAGAGGCTGCCTACTTAGGTTTGGCTAAGACCATCAAGGGGTATCAGTTGTTGTGGCCATTGATGCAGCAGTACCAAAATGGCATTCGCGTCAATGTTGAAGATCCGCTGAACCCCGGCCCCACGCTGCCTTTCAACGAGGCGCTGGCCGCCATCCGGGCTATTCTTGACGAGGGTTTTGCCGACTTAGACAAAGCGGGCAGCACGTTGCCTTACACGCTTTCGGCGGGTTTTGCAGGCTTCAATACGCCGACCGGCCTGCAGCAGATCAACCGCGCCATAGCGGCTCGGGCTGCGCTGTATGCCAGCGACTGGCAGGGCGCGCTCAATGCGTTGGGCGGTTCTTTCTTCAACCAGGCCGCCGCTTCGGAAGCCGACCTGAACGTAGGGCCGGCACACGTATGGGGCGAATCGCCTGACCTCAACAATCCGCTGTACTATCCCTTCGACCGCAACACGCGCACCATCCTGATTGTGCATCCGGCCATGATAGAGGATGCGCTGCCGGGCGACTTGCGCGTAGCGCGCAAGTTTGCACAGCGGGTAGACAATTTGGTTATTGACGCCGCCATTGTAGACGAGGCTACGGGTACGCCCATACCGGGCGAATGGCAGGATGCGCGCTGGGCCACCAACATAGCGCCTATTCCGTTCATCCGCAACGAAGAGCTGCTGCTGATCTATGCCGAAGCTCAGGCGCGACTGTCACAGTCGGGCAATGCGGTAAATGCCATCAATACCATCCGCAACATCTGGGGCGTAGGCAACTATACCGGCGCAACGGATACGGAGTCGCTGATTGATGAGATACTCTTTCAGCGCCGTTATTCACTTTGGGCTGAGATGGGGCATCGCTGGGTTGACCTGCGCCGCACCAACCGCCTGAATACGACTTATGTAGACACGCGCGACGGCGGCAACATCTTCACGCAGGTGGCTCGCCGGAGTAGCGAAATAGCCTGGGACGAGCGCTAAGCCTGCTTTTCCCGGTTTGGAGCATAACCCTTCGGGCGCCGCAAACGAGTTTTGCGGCGCCCGTTTTTTTTAGCGCCAATTTTTACGCATAGCCATACAAAAGCGTTACCTTTATAGGGTTTCATAACCTACACTACCTATGCTGGAACAAATTGATATAGCACAAACGCTTTTTTTAGATATTGAAACGGTAAGCGTCAAAGCTTCATTTGAAGAGCTTTCTGAAACTTTTCAGGATTTATGGCGGCTCAAAGCGCCCCAGGTGGCCAAGCCTGCCGCAGAGCGCTTCACGGATGAGGAAATAGCGGCTTCCTATCAGGATCGGGCAGCTATCTACGCCGAATTTGGCAAGATCATCTGTATTTCGGTGGGCGCCGTTCACCGGGACAAAGACGGCAAGTTGAAAATACGACTGAAGTCTTTTGCCGGCGATGATGAAGCCGAAGTATTGAATGCTTTCTCTCAATTGCTGAAACAGTACTACAGCGATCCCAACCGGCAGTACCTTTGCGGCCACAACATCAAGGAATTTGATATTCCCTACATCTGCCGCAGGATGGTGGTCAACGGCTTGCCTCTGCCCAAGCTGTTAGACCTGGAGGGCAAAAAGCCCTGGGAGACCAAGCACCTGTTGGATACGCTGGAGCTTTGGAAATTCGGCGACCGCAAATCGTTTACTTCATTAAAGCTGTTGGCGGCCGTGCTGGACTTCCCTTCGCCCAAAGACGATATAGACGGCAGTCAGGTGGGGCGGGTATACTGGCAGGAGAATGGCCTTGAGCGCATTGCACACTATTGCGAAAAAGACGTACTGGCTACAGCGCAGTTGTTTTTGCGCTTCCAGCGGGCGCCCATATTTACGGAAGACCAGATTATCCACGTCGGGAAAGCTGAATAAAAAAGCCGTCCGGGGCGCCCGGACGGCCTGAATATTCATGAAGCTTTCATCAACACAATTTCTCGTTTGGGCCGGCAATATGTTACTTAGTACCCGTTGTTCTGGGTCAACACCTTGTTGCTGAGGTCTATTTCCGATTGTGGAATGGGCCACAGTTCGTTTTTGCCTGCTACAAAGTTTTTGCCGACAGCCTGCATGACGGGAGCTAAGCGGTTTTGGCGGGCGAGGTCAAACCAGCGATTTTGTTCTAATGCCAGCTCAGCCCTTCTTTCCCTCCAGATACGCTGACGCAACTGATCTTTGTCGGTTGTGGTCACATTGGGCAGTACGTTGGTAGCGCCGCCGCGAGCGCGGGCCCTTACTTCATTCAGGTAAGTAAGCGCCTGACCCGACTTGCCGTTTTCATTGAGCGCTTCGGCTGCAATGAGCAGGATGTCGGCGTAGCGCAATACGAGGATATTAGCCGGGCCGTTGCCGTTGCCGCCAACGGGCGTAGGGCGCCACGACTTTTGATTGTAGCGCTCGCCGATGATTTCCGTATTGTCGGCTACTATGTCGGAGCCATCCGGCAGCACTTCGCCCACGTAGAGGATAGTGGCCTCGCGGCGGGGGTCGCCGGTTTCGTAAGAGCCGACCAGGTTATCGCTGGGGCGATTGAAGCCCCAACCCAAGTTGGGCGAACCCCGAACGCCTTGCACTTCGCTGTACTGAGAACCGCCCCCGCCTTGCTCATACGCAGCAGACTGTACTTCAAAAACGCTTTCAGAGCTGTTCTCTCCCGAAGGCAAAAACAGGCCTGCATAGTCTGGAAACAAGTCGTACTCATTGGAGTTGATCACCTCTAACGCATAACGCTCAGCTTCGACGAAGTTGCCTAAGGTAAGGTAAACCTTCGACAGCAGCCCTTGGGCTGAGCCTTTGGTGACGCGGCCGAGGTCGGCAGGCGCCTGAGCCGAGCGCAAAGGCAAAACGGCAGCGGCATCTTCCAAATCGGCGATGATTTGGTCGTATATCTGCGCTTTGTCTGTGCGGGGTATTTCAAAATTTTCCGGGAATGGGTTGGTAATCAGTGGCAGGTCGCCAAACCAACGCACCAGATTGAAGTAAAAATAGGCCCGCAGGAATTTGTTCTCCCCAATAAGGCGCTGGCGAAGGTTTTCGTCCATCTCAGGCACCTTGGGGATGCCGTCGATGGCTAAGTTGGCCCGAAAAATGCCCGTATAATAGCCGCTCCAAACGGTTGAAGGAGCAACATTGGTAGCATTATGCGAAAACTCGTCGAGCTCCTGGAGGAAAAAGGCGTCGGCGGGGAAGCTGCCCTTATCGGCATCGTCGCTGGCGATGTCGGTCATGCCGATGTAGCTGAATACGTGCACTTCCCAGCTACGCAACTGATTGTATACGGCATTGGTAGCCAATATGGCGTGCTCTTCGTTCTCGAAGAAATTGGCCAAAGTAAAAGCGCCCTGCGGCTCGCGATCCAACACGTCCTGGCAGGCGCTCAGCATTAGCAGCCCGGCCGTAGCGATTGCGAAGGTTAGCAAACGAAATGATTGCATGGTGAATGATTTTGGCCGTGATTAAAATTGAATGTCCAATCCCAGCAGGAATGTTTTCGGAATGGGGTACTTCCCGCGGTCAATGCCCACATCAAATACGTTATCGTTGTAAATTTCGGGCGTATAACCGCTGAACGACTGCCAGGTCATTACGTTATTTCCGCTGGCATAAATGCGCAGACGGCTGAGGCGCAAGCGCTTGAGCAGTGCGTCTGGCAGCGAGTACCCGATCTGAATGTTGCGCAAGCGGAAGAAATCGCCTTTTTCGATAAAGCGGGTGGAGAAGGTATCGTAGTTGCGGCCCGAGGTAGTTACCCGGGGTTCCGTATTGCTGGTTCCTTCGCCATTCCAACGATCGAGGTATACGGCTTCAAAGTTGTAGAGACCGAAACGCGAAGCGCGCTTGGCATTGATGATTTCGTAGCCTGCCTGGCCAACAAATTCGATGGAGAAGTCGAAACCAGCCCAATCGAAGCCGCCATTGATGCCGTAAATAGCATCCGGAGTTGGTTTGCCAATAAGCGTTCGGTCATCGGGTGTAATGGCGCCGTCGCCATCAACATCGCGGAAACGAATATCCCCCGGACGCTGGTTGGGCAATGTAGGAGAAGCGGCCAACTCTGCCTCATTTTGGAAGATGCCATCGGCGATATAGCCATAATAACCGCCTACCGGATAGCCTTCGCGGGAGTTGGTGCCCAGGATACCGCTGAAGCCAACGCCGCCGCCAAGCAGATCAATGCTCTGGGTGCTCACTTGCAACACTTCATTGTGCAGCAGAGAAAGCAACCCGCCTACATGGTAGGAGAAATTGCGGGAAACGCGCTCCTGCCAGTCGAGTTTGAAATCCCAGCCCCGGTTGAGGATACTGGCCACATTCTGAGAAGGCGCATTGGCGCCAAGGTATTCGGGAATGGGCACAGCATAGAGGATATCGTCTGAAACGCGACGATAAAAATCGGCTTCGGCCAGCAGTTTATTATCGAAGAAGCCCATTTCCACGCCTATATCGGTTTGCGTGGTGGTCTCCCAGCGGAGGTTAGGATTGGCCAACTGGAGCAAGGTAGCGCCATTGTTCAGGAGTTCGTCGGGGCCAAATACGGCGCCCTGTCCCAGCTCTACACGAGCCGTATAGTCGAAATCACCAATGCGGTCGTTGCCGGTTTGCCCCCAGCTCAGGCGAAACTTGAGTCGACTGAAGACCGACTGATCTTGCATAAAGGGTTCATTGGTTGCGTTCCACCCCAAGGCAAATGAAGGAAAATAACCATAGCGATAGTTATCCCCGAAACGCGAAGAACCGTCTATACGACCGGATACGGTAAGCAAATAGCGATCGAGGAAGGCGAGGTTTACGCGGCCGAGATAAGAAAGTATGCCCCAGTTGCCGCTGGCGTTGTTGGAAACGGCATCTGTGCCTTGTTCGCCGGCGTTGAGGTAGTGGAAAATATCGCGCTCATCGATAAAGTTAAGGCGGGAAGCCCGCAAAAACTCAGCAAAATTATCCTGAGCAGTAATACCTGCCAGAGCATTGAGACGCAGTTTATTCCACTCGCGGTTGTAGGTTACGGTATTTTCCCAGAGCCAGTTGCGCCCCTGGTCGTAACGCACTTCAAGGCGGTTGTTCTGGTTCTGCTGAATGGCAGAGACAAAGAACACCGGAACGAACTGTCTGCCTTCTTTGAGGAAATAGTCGAGACCAATGCTGCTGCGGAAAGTAAAATGCTTGAGAAAATCGACGTCCACGTGCACATTGCCTACTACCCGGCTATTGATGTCGTAGTTGTCATTGAGGGCTATGGTAGCTTCTACGTTGGGCGTAGAAGATACGTCGCCGGTATTGCCGTAATTCCCCAGGCTGTCAAAGACGGGTACAATAGGCGCCGACCGGAGCGCAGAGGTCAGCACATCAGGGCCGAGATCGGTGCGCGAGCGCACTAGGGCCAAATTATGCCCAATGCGCAGGTAAGACTTTACTTTGTACTCATTGTTGATCCGCAACGAAAATCGCTCGAAGTTAGACCCCCGAATGATGCCCTCCTGTTCGTAGTAGTTGGCACTGATGCTGTAGGTATTGCGCTGCGAACCGCCGGTGAAACTAATCTGGTGATTCTGAGTGCGCGCCTGGCGGAAGATAACATCCTGCCAGTCGGTGCCCTCCCCAAAAGCCTCCGGGTTGGCATAAGGCGCCGGGCGCCCCTCGTTTATGGCCAGCTCATTGGCCAAGGTAGCATATTCCGTTCCATTGGCCAGGTCGATCTTGCGGATTACTTCCTGCACGCCGGTATAGGAGTTGATGCTCACCTGGCCGTCCTGGTCGGCATTTCCCTTCTTAGTGGTTACGATGATGACGCCATTGGCGCCCCGCGAGCCGTAAATGGCGGTAGCCGAGGCGTCTTTCAGCACCGAGATGTTGGCTACATCCTGGGGGTTGACGAAAGAAATGTCGTTGACAATCATACCGTCGACCACAAACAAGGGGTTGGCATCCCGGAAAGTTCCCGTGCCGCGCACCCTAAAAATGGCGTCATCGCCGGGCGCGCCCGATTGGGGCGTGATCTGAAGGCCGGCCACTTTACCCTGAAGCGCCTGCCCCACCGACTGGGTAGGCACCCGGGTAAGGCTTTCCGACTCTACGGTAGCCACCGAGCCCGTGAGGTCAGACCGGCGCTGAACGCCGTAGCCGATGACCACCACCTGTTGCAGTACTTCGGCCATAACCTCCAGATTGACGTCGAGGCGGGTTCTTCCTCCGATGGCAACCATCTGGGTGGAATAGCCCGTGTAGGAGAAGACCAACGTATCCTGGGGCTTCACGGAGGCCAGTTCGTAACTGCCGTCTACGTCAGTAACAGTACCATTGGTTGTCCCTTTCACCTGAATGTTCACGCCAATCAGGAGCTCGTCGCCGGAGGTAACTACTCCGGAAACGGTATGTTGAGCACTAATTGCCCAGGGTGCAGCCAATGCGATGAACAGTAAAAAAATCCATTGTCTCATAATGGCATTGGTTAAGGTTCATATAACTAGTGAAATTCGCTACTCCAATCGAATGCGCCCCGACAGGCCTGCATCCGAGCTGCCGCCGACAAAGATGTCGAACTCGCCTGCTTCGGCGCCAAAACTCATATCGGCGCGGTAGAAAGACAGCTCTGCCGAAGTAATGGCAAAAGTAACCTGCCTGTTTTGTCCGGGCTCCAGCACAACCTGCTGAAAGCCCTTGAGCTCGCGCAGTGGGCGCGTTACGCTGCCTACCCGATCGCGGATGTACAGTTGCACGGTTTCCTGGCCGGCCCGGCTGCCCGTATTGGCCACAGTAACGGTAACCCGAACGGTATCGTTGAGTCGTATGGTAGTGCGATCAAATGCCAGGTTGCTGTAAGCAAAGGTCGTATAACTCAGGCCATAACCGAACGGGTAGAGCGGCGTATTGGCTTCATCGAGGTATTTGCTGGTGTATTTGTTGTTGGGATCCATCGGGCGGCCTGTGGGCTTAGCCGAATAGAAAATGGGTACCTGCCCCAGCGAGCGAGGGAAACTCACCGGCAATTTGCCGCTGGGGTTGTAATCGCCAAACAGCACATCTGCAATGGCATGGCCGGCTTCGGTACCTAAGAACCAGGTCTCCAGAATAGCCGGCGCCTGAGCCGCCAGTTCAGGGATGGCTAAGGGGCGACCGTTCATCAACACGACCACCAACGGCTTACCCAAACGGAGCAACGACTGAATGAGATCGAGTTGAACGCCGGGCAAATCAATATTGCTGCGGCTGGCAGCTTCGCCGCTCATACCTTCGCTTTCACCCACTGCAACCACAATAACATCGGCCTGACGAGCCGCCGTCACGGCAGCAGCAAAGCCATTGCGATCGCTGGAAGCCACATCACAGCCTTTTACATAACGAACTTCCGTTTGTGGGCTTACTCGTTCGCGGATTCCCCGCAACAGCGTAACCACATCAGCCGCCCGGCCATCGGCATGCCATGCGCCCAACAGATCGGCCTGGTTGTCGGCCAGCGGGCCGATCACAGCCAACTTGCGCACCGAGGGCGATAACGGCAGCACATTGCCTTCGTTTTTCAGCAGTACAATCGAACGCCGGGCTACATCGCGCGCCGCTTCTCGGTTGGCTGCCGACATCACTACCTGACGCTCCCGCTCTGTATTGGAATATCGGTAAGGATCATCGAATAAACCCAAAGCGTATTTCATAAGCAAAATGCGGCGTACGGCTTTGTTTACCATCTGAATGTCCACCTCTCCCTTGCGCACCTGATCGGCTAAGTAGTTGTGAAACACCGCGCCCTGCATATCCATATCTACACCTGCATTTACTGCCTGGCGCCCCGCATCGGCATCATCAGCCGCGGAGCCGTGCATCACCATTTCATTGATGGAAGTATAGTCGGTAACGACAAAGCCGTCAAAGCCCCATTCGTCGCGCAGAATGTCGGTAAGCAAATATTTATTAGCCGTTGCCGGTATGCCATTCAGCTCGTTGAAACTGGTCATAAAGGTAGCGGCGCCTGCATCGAGGGCAGCCCGAAAGGGCGGCAGGTAGGTTTCGCGCAGCACCCGATCCGACATATCGACGGTATGGTAGTCGCGGCCCGCCTGTGCAGCGCCATAAGCGGCATAGTGCTTGGCGCAAGCTAATAATGTATTCGGAGCGCTCAGATCATCGCCCTGAAAGCCGCGCACGCGGGCGGATGCAATCAACGATCCAAGATACACATCCTCTCCGGCGCCTTCCATAATGCGGCCCCATCGCGGATCGCGCGCAATATCCACCATAGGCGCAAAGGTCCAGTGCAGCCCCGCCGCCGTAGCTTCTTCGGCCGCTATGCGCGAAGCGCGCTCAATGGCTTCTAAGTTCCAACTGGCTGCTTCTCCCAACGGAATGGGAAAGATGGTGCGGTAGCCGTGGATGACGTCATAGCCAAACAACAGCGGTATGCCTAAACGAGTGCTTTCAACAGCCACCCGCTGCAATTCGCGGTTATAGGCCGCCGTATGCGCATTAAAAATGGCGCCGACCCGGCCCGCAGCCACATCGTCGCGGTAGCCGGCTCGAAGGGTTGGTCCCGTAACATCCCAATCGCTGGTAAACAGGGTCATTTGCCCTATTTTTTCTTCCAGCGTCATCAGGCGTATGAGGCTGTCTGCTAAGCGTTCGCCCCTGGCGTCAATGCCTTGAATCTGAGCATTCAGCACACCTGCCCAACAGCAAGCCCACATCAATAAGCCCAGTAGTTTATATCGTATCATGTCGGGATATTTAATGTCAACCAATAAAAGAGCGTTATCAGCCCTTGTTTCCTAATGAATGTATCCAGCCGCCCTGAAAGCCGGCTTTCTGCATCCCTTTGATGATGTAAGGGTTTTTCTTCATCATTTCCCATACCAAGCCGGAACGATGATTTTCTAATTGTATGATGATGGGGCCCTGATCAATGCCCAGATAGTCGACATCAAACCAGCCCTCTTCACATCCGCTGCATCGGGTGTAGCTGAGGTTAAAAGCGTCTTTAAAGCCGTATTGGCCAATGAGTTTTTCGTAGTAGGTATTCCACATTTCCTCCAGCGCCGGCAGGCATACCTCGGGGGCAAAGGGAATGGAACCGCCTGCGGCTGTAGGTGCAATGGTCCCGTCGTCTACCACTTGGGTAGATGCGGCCCCTCTGGCGCGGTAAGTCCAGAAACTAACCCGCTTTCCATTCAGTATCGTATCTATATGCCCCGGGCCATCGCAGGCGGTAAGCCCCCACTGCTTGGCGCCATAGCCTTTGAACCCGCCGGGGTTGGCTACGCAATAAGCATAGTTGGCCAATGTGGCCCGACGGGAATTTTCAAAATAATCAATGCCCTTCCGACGGGTGTAGCTGTCTTGTATGCCTTTAAAGTCGAGGTACATGTGGCTGTACTGATGCCCAAACAGCGGATCGAAGTTGATGTGCTCCTGGCCATAAAAATTAGCCCAGGGATAAGTTTCACACCAAAGCTCCCAACTGTTGTCGGGAATGGGATGAGTAGGCGACCCCAAGCCAAGCACGATGAGGATCATCGCCTCATTGTAGCCCTTCCAGTCGCTTTTAATAAATCCGCGCTCCGGATGATACCCCATCGACATCCGGCCTTCTTCGTTAATCGTCCAGTCCCATTCAACCCTCCGATAAAGCGAATCCGCCAGGGCCCTGATTTCTCGCTCGGTGGCATTGTTCTGATCGTAGTACGACTGGGCCGAAAGGATGCCCGCCATCAATAACCCGGTATCAATGGTAGATAGTTCAACATCCTTAAACCTGAGCGCTTTGTCATTCGTGAGAAAATGATAGAACAAACCCTTGTAGCCGCTTATTCCCTCGCGCTGAGGCCCCTGGGGTAGCCGCCAAAGGGTGCGCAGGGTTTGCAAAGTGCGGTCCGCCGCCGCTTTGCGGGTAACGTAGCCCCGCTCAGCACCTATAAAATAGGCCGTAAGCCCAAACCCGGTAGCGGCAATACTGCTAAAAGCCTCTGTAGGCCAGCGATCGGGAATTTGATAATTCTCCGGATGCGCCAACTCCCAGAAGTACATAAATGTGCGGCGTTGCAGCTCATCTATGCTAAACGGCGTCATTAGCTTAGCTGCTGAATCTGCCTGAGTAGAGATAGGCCGCTGGCAGGCAAAGCTGGATAATAGCGCCAGCAGGGCAATAAAAATCCGTCCACGCATCGGTCGATGATTGTGGATGCGAGTGAAGGCGGAATGGAAGCCTTAACGTCCATTCCGCCTGTCTCCTGCGTTAGCAAAATAAATTACCGCTTAACGATGCGGGCATTGGCCATCAAACGACCTTCGGCATCAAAGCCTGCCAGCATATACACACCGGCCGGCAAGCCTGCCAGGTCGAGGTCGGTCTGCTCTGCGCCTCCACCCAATTGGGTAGTTTGCACCAACTGGCCTAAGCTGTTGTGCAGCATAAACCGGCGGGCAATACCGCCAGGGTTATCGATGCGCAGCCAATCGCCGTCAGGGTTTGGCCATACTTTCAAGGCCTCAAACTTGGTCTCAAACGTGCCTACTACGGCGCAAGTCTCGTCGGCAATGACGATTTCGTCAAAGT
>CAYOTJ010000011.1:2626-4491 GCA_964406855.1 uncultured Saprospiraceae bacterium | reverse complement strand
CATTTTCATTGAACGGCTCTTGCGGTGGGTAGTTGGCAATATCCATAATCAGCGTAATGCGGCCATACTGGGCATTGTCGGGCAGCGCCGAGAAATCCCAGGTCAGTTCCTGCCACTGGTTGGGCAGGTTGTAGTCGGCGAAAACGTCGCCGGAACCCGGCGCGCCGTCAATACCGGCTTCCATTTTCATGACTACCGGCGCTGCATGGTCCATCCAGACTTTCATGCGGATGGTCTTGTTGTCGGCAGGCATGGCAATGGGCGCCTCAGGATCGGCAAACATACCGGCAAAAACAGAACCTGCCGGCGATTCGCGGAATACGCCTACCGTGGGGCTGTTGTTTACTGCGCTCGGAGCGGGGTTGGCCGCTGTGGTAAAGTTGCCGGCGCCGTCAAATTCGCCGTTGGCGAAATAGCTCCAGTTGGTGAGGGTATAACCCGGGCGCTCGAAGTCCACGATACAATCGCGGTAAGGAGCGCGGCGCCACTGAATGTCTTCGAGGTAGTACTTGATTTCAGCGCCAGGCTCCTGTCCTGCATTCATGAAGATGGCTAAGCGCGGGTGGTCAACGCCTACGTGCTGGCTGAAGTCAATCTGATAGCGAACCCACTGGCCGGCAGCCGTCACATCCGTGAAAACCTCCACCGCCGGCGAACTGCCGCCTTCTAACTTGAACAGCATAGGCACCACCGAAGGCGACCATACGCGAATGCTGAGTTGGTTGTATACCGACAGGTCGATGGGGCCTTCATTGAGGATTACCAGCGCCGACCAGGGGTCGTTGGGGTCGGTATATTCGCCTACTTTGAGGCTGGTATTACCCAAAGAAACATCGGGGTTATTGACTACCGCCAAGCGATCGGCGCCAACGCCATAGGTAGCATTGCGCTGGCACTCAAAGTCGTCGAGGGTTGTCGGGATGACCTCAACGCCTTCGCAGGGGTCAACCGTGCTGATGCCCTGACGAAGATTGTCGAAATACCAGGTAGTGGCGCCGCTGGTGCCTGGGTTGAACAGGATGTTTACCCGCTCAAAGTCGGTAATGGTTGAGAAGTTGCTGAAGTCAAAACTCAGGTCAATCCACTCGCCGGTAGCCGTCACTTCTGCTTCCACGCTTTGCGCGCCCTGAGTAGGGCTTTGCAGTTGCAGCGTAACCGCCGAAGCGCCGGTGGGCGCCCATACGTTGAGGTTGAGCTGTGGATTGACAGACAAGTCGATGCCTTCCGGCAACAAGGCCGTCAGCGTACTAAAGTTGGACGATCCGCGCACATAACGGCCTACATTCGGACTGTCGTTGACGCCGTTGGGCGCCGGGTTGGCTAACGGGCCCGTATACGTGCCGTGCAGGGCGCTGTTGTTGTTGAGGGGCGTCCAGGTGAGGCGGGCGCCGGCTTCAAAGTCTTCCAGCGGCCCCGGAGCAGGCACGGTACCCCGATTGATGTCGTCGAGGTAGTAAACGTCGCCCGGCTCAGAGTCTACGCCTGCATTGACGAAGAATACTAATTTGCGATAACTGCCGCCGGCCAGATCGCTAAAGTCAATACCATACTCAACCCACTGATTCAATTCAGTCACTTGGGCGTCTCGCTCTACTGCCGGCGAAGAGCCGCCTTCGAGTTTAAACTTGAGTACGCCGCCTTTGGGGGCCCACATTTTGAGGCTGATATAACCTCCCTCAACTAAGTTGATGGGGTTTTCATAGTCGATCACCAAAGCATGCCAAGGGCCGGGGCCATCGGTGTATTCGCCCACACCCTCGCTGGTATTGATACCGCTGGGATCAGGGTTAGCTACTGCGCGTATGTCTTCCCAACCCGGTTGGCCCAAAGTAGCATTGCGCTGGCACTCGAAGTCGACAATGACC
>CAYOTJ010000011.1:0-2616 GCA_964406855.1 uncultured Saprospiraceae bacterium | reverse complement strand
AACAGCCGTACCGGCGCACTCGCCGGCAGGCACAGCTACTAAGTTGTCAAACAAATAGGTGTCGCCGCTCGTTTCATCACCCGGATCAAAGAAGAAGATGATCTTCGTGAGGCCGGTATTGGCTGCCGCAGCACTAAAGTCAAAGGTATACTCCTGCCATGCGCCCGAAACGGCAATGTTTTTGATGCCTTCGATAGCGCCGCCGGGGCCTTCTAATTTCAACAGCACCTGAGTGGGCGCCGAAGTATAAATCTGAACCTTAAACTGGTTATTAACAGAAAGGTCCATAGGCGCAGCCAGTTCGGTAATAAACAAGCTGTAAGCGTGCATATTCGACTTGGTGTACGAACCCGCTTTAGTACTGCCGTTTACGGCATTGGGCGCGGGGTTGTCAACTGCCCCGTCAAAAGTGCCATCGGCGGCTACCCAGTTCAACGTGGGCGCGCCGCTCTCAAAGTCTTCGTACACCACCTGAGCTGCGCCCGGCGCTGCATACAAAAACAAAGCGACCAAAAAGAGTAAGACTCGATTCATAGGTCTTTTTTTTAAAATTTGCAATTGGATAGAATTTGGTTAAAGTTCTCCAAGCCAAGGCTTATGAACCTTGACTTGGACAACTACAAAGCTAAAGTTCCTGCCATCATCAGTGGATGTACAGGGGCTCAACCCAGATAGAGCCATCTGATTCAAACAGCGCCCCGTACACGCCAGGCGGTAACGAAGGCGGCAGAGCCGCCTCCCATTCGTGCCTGCCCGAAGGCAGTTGCACCTCATCTTGCAGTAAGGCTACCAGCCGGCCGTTGGCGTCCAGCAAACTCAGCCGAACGCGGGCGGGCCGCTGTAGTTCAAAACTGGCTTTCACCCAATCCCGAGCGGGGTTGGGCGAAAGCGCTACGTCAAATTCGGCTCCGGATACCGTCCTTGTGTTGTTCACCACCGCGCTGTCGGGCACAAAGCCCACTGCTTCCAGCGCCGGCGTTATTTCCGGATTTTGCATAAAAAGATCCCACAACAGTCCGGTGCGATGATTTTCAATCATGCATATAATCGGCCCCTGATCGATGGCCAAATAGCTGTTGGCAAACCAGTTGCTACCCAAGTTGAATGCATCGTAAAAACCATAAGGCCCCCAAAGGCGGGCGCCCTGCTCCCGGTAAAAATATTTTAAAGCCTGCATGCTGAACTCAGGCGTATAAGGCATAGACGACAAGGCCGCCGTAGGCGCTATGGTGCCATTGTCGAGCTGGTTATTGCCCGGCTCATGCGCCAGATACCCCACAAAAGGATCGTCGCTGGCCGTAAGCCCCCAGTTGTCGGCGCTGTAACCCACCCGATTGAAAGGATTGGCGATACAATGCGCCCGGTTGATGAGCGTATGGTAGGTATTGCGCACAAAGTAGTTGGCATAAGCATCGCGGCGATTGCGGGGGTCAAAGCCCAGATAGCTGTAATGACTAAAAAACAACGGCCCGCCCCTGAAGCCGCCTACGCCCAGCGGGTAGCCGTAGTAAGAGGCGCCAGTAGTATAATTGCCGCCTGCCCAACCCGTATGGTAAAGCTGGGGCGGAATGTTATGCGCCTCCACAGGCGAAGCTACCGCCAACAGATATACAATATGCGTCTCGTTAAATCCCCTAAGCGCCAGATTGATGGAAAAGTTGTGGTTAGGCGACCAGTGCCAGTACAGCACCTACCAACTTGCGGTACCAGTTCCAGTCTACTCCCTCCCACAGCGCCGTAATATCGTCGCGGAGCTGGGTTTCCTGCTCGCCCGAAGCGCTGAAATACTGCCGCGCCGTCAGCAAGCCCTGCATCAGAAACGCCGTCTCCACCAGATCGCCGCCGTCGTCAAGGGCGCTAAAGGGCGCCACCTGCCCGGTATTGCCATTCATCCAGTGCGCGTATGCCCCCCTGAAGCGAGGCGCGATTTGCAGAAAATCCACAATCTTGCGCATCCGCAGAAGGCCCTCTTCGTAAGTGATAAAGCCCCGCTCAATACCCACCAACAACGCCATAATGCCAAACCCGCTGCCGCCGGAGGTCACCACATTGGCATTGTTGCGCTCGCGGGCCATACCAGAAGCAGGATGCCCGTGCTCCCAGAAATAACGAAAGGTATAAGCCTGCACCATGTCCAGCAACTCGTCGTCGGTCATCTGGAAAGTAGCGCCCTGCACTACCGCCGAAGGGGCGCTCTCCTGCCCGCCTCCTTGAGCCGTAACCCGGTAATGGCGAGTAGCATCCCATTCTCCTATAAAATGTACAAACCGCGTCTGCGGCGCCTGCACATACCGCACAAAGGAAAAGTTGCTCCCGTCTGTGCTCACGTATACGTTATAGCCCTGTAGGTTGGGCTCAGCATTCTGTTCCCAGTTGAGTTCCACATGATGGTCATAGCCCACCGCCGTAAGGCCTGTTGGCGCATCAGGTTGTGCTACAAGGGAAAATATCCCCAGAAGCCCCGCGAATAATACCGTTAATTGCTTCACGCTTTTGTTATGCGATAACCCCATTCCTAAAAAGGATAATTTCCTGACAATACTTTTATCCCCACAATATTGGGAAAACAAAAACACAATGTCAACAAAATACACCTCACCATGACTACGCCATGAC
>CAYOTJ010000010.1:10634-18990 GCA_964406855.1 uncultured Saprospiraceae bacterium | reverse complement strand
TATATTTTAAATTAGATGACGCGTGATGCTTATTACATAAAAACCAAACAGATTGATAAGATTAAAGTTTTGATAAGATTAACTGTAGTATTAATTGGAAAAGAAAATTTGGCAGACACACAATAATGCTATTGTACAAGGCGTTACAAGGTTGTAATCGGCTTGAAATTTTTAAATTTTGCCCTATTGAAGATGGAGAAACGATATTAGGCAATGCCCTTGTTCTTAGCTCAAAACAACACCAAAAAACATTAATTAAGAATTAAATTCTGTTAACGTTATTTTAACTATCTTCTAATAGAATAAAATTTGCTTATAGGCTTGACACTTACGCAACTTCACTTTATCTTTGCAACGCCAAAGCGGTTTAGAGAACATACCCATAAACATTAATGACTTTTCCGCGGCGGCATAACCCTCAAAATTTGCGTGTCATGTCCAGGTTCATTCTTACTCTCGCCCTCATCGCTTCTGTAGCTATTGCTGCTCAGGCTCAGATGAAACCCGTAAAACTCAATGCAGGCGATCTTGAGTTCTCCACAGGTATTGGTCTCGTTCCTACCTTTGCTGCTGATAAGGCCCAAACAGTAGTGCCTCCCATCAGCCTTCGTCTCGACTATTATCTCAGCTCTAATATCAGCATAGGCGGTTACGCGGCTTTTTCGAGCACGACGAGCCAGATCAATCGTCCGAATGGTACCATTGATGCCTATGAAAATGATTTTTATGTAGCCGGTATCCGCAGTAGCGCTAACAGCAACGACCTCAATCATTGGCGCATTTACGGCGGTCTTATGCTGGGCTATACGATGCCCAATGTTACTAAGACGTCAACGATAGCCGAACCTAAAGACGGCAATAACGAGGCCAGTGGCCCGAGCTTCAGCAGAGAGCCCCGCAACCAGTTTATTTACAGCGGCTATATAGGCGCTCGGCGCTACTTCAGTCCCAAAATGGCAGGTTTTGCCGAATTGGGCTATGGGGTATCTCTTTTCAACGTAGGTCTTACCATCAAGCTCTAACGCCCTACCGGCGCCATTATCCCCAAAGAACAATAGCGCGTCGGCTACCGCCTCACTAAGGTATAGCCGGCGCGCTTTATTTAACGGGGCATCGCTAAACTCTCCGTATTTTGCGCGCTAAACTTAACGCACAAGCTGCTATGGACTTATCTCTTATTCCAAAGCTTCGCCATCTTGATAGTGGCAACTTCTTTCTGATTGCCGGACCTTGCGCCATAGAGAGCGAAGAAATGGCCTTGACCATCGCCGAGCGCGTGAGCCGGATTTGCGACCGCCTTGCTATTCCTTACATATTTAAGGGATCTTACCGGAAAGCCAACCGCTCCAAAGGGGATTCCTTTACAGGTATAGGCGATGAAAAAGCGCTTCGCATCCTCAGAGCTGTAGGCGAACAGTTTGGTATTCCTACTACTACTGATATTCATACAGAACAGGAAGCGGATATGGCTGCTCAGTATGTAGATATACTCCAGATTCCGGCGTTTCTTTGTCGCCAAACCAGCCTTTTACAAGCGGCAGCAGAAACAGGACGTACGGTAAATATCAAAAAAGGACAATTTGTGAGTCCTGAGTCGATGTACTTCGCTCAGGAGAAGGTTTTGCAGTCTGGCAATGACAAAGTTATCCTCACCGAACGCGGCACCACTTTTGGCTATCAGGATCTGGTGGTCGATTTTAGGGGTATCCCCTCCATGCAGTCTTTTGGCGCTACGGTTGTGTTGGATTGTACCCATTCGTTGCAACAACCCAACCAAGCGAGCGGTGTTACGGGGGGGCGGCCTGCGCTCATCAGCGCTATTGCTCGCGCCGGCATTGCAGTGGGGGTTGACGGCTTGTTCATAGAGACTCATCCGAAGCCTTCAGAAGCCAAAAGCGACGGCGCCAACATGCTGCCGTTAGACCAATTAGAACCGCTGCTCGAAACTTTGACACGCCTGCGCAAGGCGCTTTAAAGGCCGGGTTATTGGAATTATTAATTGTGTTTTTGGGTTTTTTATGCATAAAAACCCGAAAATTCCACAAAAATAAAATTCTTTTTTGTTTTTCATTGACTTTTTACTCAAAACCCCTTAACTTAAGGGCGTACTAAAGACTAACCATATGAAAACCTATCGCCTCGTCTCCTTAGGGTTATTGCTCAGTTTGTTACTGCAACCGATGCTCACTTCTCTTATGGCCCAAGGGGGCACAGAGAAAGTGCTGGTAAAATCCTTCCAATTAGAAGGGCTACCAGAGGTTGTTCTTCATGCTTCCGGCCCTGTAGAAGTGCGCCGCTGGCAAAGCGATGTTATGCGCGTACAAATGACGGTATATGTAGAGCAGGCAACAGAAACCATGGTTAAATCCTTGGTTCAGGCGGGCCGATACAATATTCGCACGGAAGCATTGGAAGGGCGCTGGAGTGTAACCACGCCGGGTCTGCAACGGGAGGTATTGCGCAATGGGCAGCCGCTGCAAGAGCGAATTTCCTATCTGGTGTTTCTTCCGGATAATACCCATCTAACCGTCAAGAGCGATTCCTCGGCTTCTGCAAACGCTAACGGTGCGCTGTAGTGCCGGTTTAGCGCTTGCGCAATGACAACAACGATGGTTGTAAAAACGTTACCTTTGCCAAGCCAGGCGGGGCTGTAAAGGCTATGGATGTCCCGGCAAATTCGCCTGCTTAGTTGGTTATGAAGAGCTCAACTGCCTTTTTTCTCGTTACAGCTTGCGCCATGTTGGCGCTTGCCCCTGTTGCTGGCGCTCAGAACCGGTTTATCAAGCATGAGGTCTTTGCCATTGATTCGATAAAAGTGCTCAGGCTGGATCTGGTTGATGCATACGCTCCCATAATATGGGATGGCAATACGGTAATGATTAAAACAGAGGTCAGGCTTTACAATGGCTCGGAAGGTATCCTTGAGCATTTTTTAAAGTCCGGGCGCTATGGTTTCGTGCCGGATACCAGCCTGGTAGGAGAAATGCTAATCAGCTCGGCTGATAAAAAACGACAAGCCATCCGAACCGCTAAAGGTGAATGCTTTGAAGCCATTGATGTAGAGGTTTATATTCCCGACACATTTGCCAAGCAGGAAGAGCACATTTGGGTGCGTCGGGAGGAAGATCATAAAGAATAGAGTACCCACTTTTCGGCTAACTACCGAACGAACGGAACAACATGGTACACAATCTTGAGCTTGTTATTTTGCCTGCTGAGCTGGGTAATGAAACCATATTACAAGAAAAAGCGGCTCTTACCCTCGGGGTCACACCTGAGGCAATCACAACCTTGCGCATTACCAAGCGCAGTATCGATGCACGCGGGCGCCAGCCCGTATTCCGCCTTCAGTTAGAAGTTTATGCCGGGGAATCGCCCGCTCCGGAACCTATACTTCTGGATCAGTTGCAGGATGTGAGTCGGCAGCGCGAAGTCCTCGTTATTGGGGCGGGGCCGGGGGGCTTATTTGCTGCCTTAGAGCTTATTGAGCTTGGCTATAAGCCCGTTGTGCTGGATCGAGGCAAAGATGTGCGTGCAAGACGACGCGATCTAAGGTCTATACAGCAGGAAGGCATCGTCAACCCACACTCCAACTATTGTTTCGGAGAAGGCGGCGCGGGTACTTACTCAGACGGTAAGCTTTACACCCGCTCGCACAAGCGAGGGGATATATATAAAGTACTTCGACTATTGGTGGAACATGGGGCCAGTGGCGATATCCTCATAGACGCCCACCCGCATATTGGTTCTAATAAACTCCCTAATATAGTTGCTAATATAAGGGAGACCATACGACACTATGGAGGAGAAGTACACTTTGATAGCTGCGTCACCGATTTTATCATGCGCGATGGCCGGATGGCGGGGGTAGTAATCAACGAACAGGAGGAACGTTTAGCCGATGCGGTTTTGCTGGCTACAGGACATTCGGCACGCGATATTTACTATTTATTGCATCAACATGGCGTTAGAATGGAAGCCAAGCCTTTCGCTTTAGGGGTGCGTATCGAACACCCACAACCACTTATCGACCGGATACAATATGGCCAGCCGGAACGCGACCGCAACCTGCCGGCTTCCAGTTATCGGCTGGCCTGTCAGGTAAACCAGCGGGGGGTGTTCTCCTTTTGTATGTGCCCTGGCGGCTTAGTTGTACCTGCCGCTACCTCCCCGGGCGAATTAGTGGTGAATGGGATGAGCATGAGCAGGCGCGATTCTCCATTTGCCAATTCGGGCACTGTAGTAGCTGTAGAACTGGAAGATATGGCCATGTTTGCAGATCGAGGAATTTTTGCAGGGCTGGCTTTCCAACAGTATGTAGAACAACGGGTTTTTCAGTATGGCGATGGTAGCCAGCAGGCGCCTTCCGCCCGGCTCACCGATTTTGTCCGCGGCAAAGTTTCAGGAAGTTTGCCGGCCTCATCCTACATTCCGGGTTTATATGCAGCCCCCCTAAACGAGCTCCTGCCAGAGGGCATTTACCAGCGCCTTAAAGTGGGCGTGCAGGAGTTTGGCAAAAAGATGAAGGGCTACTTTACAGAAGAAGCCAATGTTATCGGCACAGAAAGCCGAACCAGCGCACCAGTTCGCATCCCGCGAGACCGGGATACCTACATGCACGATGAGGTGAAGGGCTTATTTCCTTGCGGAGAAGGGGCCGGCTATGCAGGCGGAATATTGTCGGCAGCTATGGACGGGCAAAACGTAGCCCGAGCCATCGGAGCATGGCTCGGGCGCAAGGATAGTTCTCTAAGTTAAGATTTATGAATCTTGGCTTGGAGCGTTATCATCCTTACATCCGGGATTAATTCCTACGGTCACGGCGGTTCTCGCGGCGGTCGCGCTTGTTTTCGCGACGGTCGCGAACGTCCTCACGTTGGTCGCGTACGTCTTCACGGGCGTCTCGTACATCTTCGCGCTGATCTCGGACGCCGCCTTGGTGGCGCGCATCGCGGACGTCTTCTTTCTGGTCTCTTACATCCTCACGGCGGTCATGGCGGTTTTCGGCCCTGTCGCGGCGGTTTTCACGACGGTCGCGTACATCTTCAGCTTTATCAATCGTTTGGCCATAGCTTACAGCAGGCGCCAGCAAGAAAAAGAACAAGCTGCAAACAACAGCCATGCCTAAGCGGGAAAAAAATCTTGCATTCTTCATAACCTCAGGTTTTGATAAGATGGTGAAAAAGGATTACTTTGTGATCATACCGTTTTGACGCGCGCAATGAACAAGGGTTTATTGCCCGCAATTACTTTAACGATTTCGTAACACAACGCCTTTCATGAAACAAGTAGTAGACTTAATCGGCAGAGTATTGCTGTCGTTCATTTTTTTGTATGAAGCATACGACACCATCAAATACTTTGATCATACCCGCCAATTGATGACCGAGTATGGACTGGTGTGGCGACAGGATCTGCTCCTCTACGGCGGCACCTCTGTTTTGGTGTTGGGGGGGCTGATGCTGCTTACGGGCTATCGAGCCAGTTTTGGCGCATTTTTGTTGTTGTTGTATTGGGTGCCGGTGACATTTATCGTCCATTCTTTTTGGAATGACCCGGAGGAAGAACGCCGGTTACACGAGATTTTCTTCATGAAAAACTTGGCCATTACAGGAGGGGTACTGATGGTATATGTAAATGGCGCCGGGCGTTATAGCATCAAACGGCTATTTGCTACGTTCAAGGTGCCTAACGTGTAGCTGCCGACGGAGAACCCTCCGCCGGCAGCTGCTGGAACAATTGATGAAAGCCTGGCTCCCGCCGCTACCATAGGCTGGCATAAATAGCTGCCAGAATAAGGATAACTGCAAAAGAGCCGATATTAAACGTCTGATTGGTGTGAAAAAGATTTTCGTCAAAGTCGATGGCTTTCGGATCGTTTCCTTTGCGTTCCATCCAGAGCAGGCCCACTGCCAGCAAGGATAAACCCAGTGTAAGCAAGCCCGTACCCTGGCCTACAGCCGGAATATTTTCGAAGATAATCTTGGCGCCTGTTGCGGCTCCGATGACCAATAGCGACAGGATGAGCCCCAGGCGAAGATGCCGATCGGTAATAGCAGGCTGTTTGGTCTTGTTTTCAAGCAACGAAATGCCAATAAGCAATACCGCGCACAGCAGGAAAGTAATGCCCATGCGATCAATGAAAGCTAAGGCCGGGAACAGGGCCTTAAAACCCAACGAAAGCGGAATAGCCGCTATGACCACAGCCAGCGCTGCATTGGCCGTAGTGCGCTTCCAGAACATGCCAAAGATAAAAATGGCCACTACCCCGGGACTGATGAGGCCCGTATACTCCTGGATGTATTGGAATACCTGGCCTAAGCTGTTCAGCATCGGCGCCAGCAACGCTCCCACAATGAGGGCGGCTGCAGCCGATATCTTGCCTACGGTCACGAGCTGGGTTTCGCTGGCATCCCGCTTGATGTGCTTGTGGTAAATATCGAGGGTGAAAATGGTAGAAGCACTGTTGACGATAGAACTGATGGAGGAGCCAATAGCCGCTACTAAGCCCGCAATGGTGAGACCCTTAAGGCCTACGCCCACATAGTTATTGAGCACCCAGGGAAAAGCTTGGTCTGCCTTCTGAATGTCGGCGCCCAGTGTAAAAGCGGCAATGCCCGGAATAACCACTACCAATGGCATGAATACTTTAAGAAAAGCGGCAAACACTACCCCTTTTTGCGCTTCCTGCAAGCTCGTAGCCGCCAGCGCCCGCTGAATGATGTATTGGTTGTTGCCCCAGTAGTATAAGTTGGCGATCCACATACCGCCCAGCAATACGCTCAGGCCTGGCAACAGATCGTAAGATGAACGGGTTTCGCCGCTGAGCCGATCTACGTAGGTATCGGTGGGTGAAAATACCATATTGAACCGCTCAGGGGTTTTTTCATACAGTTCGCTTAAGCCGGCAAAAAAACTACCGTCGCCCACAGCGGTAAGTACGGAGTAAGCAGCAATAAAACCACCCAGAACGAGTACTACAACCTGTACTACATCAGTCCAAACTACCGCCTTTAGCCCTCCGAAAATGGAAAAAGTAGCTGAGTAGATAACTAAACCAACAATGCCCCAGATGAGCGGCAGGCCCAGCAGGCTTTCCATGGCTAAACCGCCAAGGTAGAGCACCGAAGAGACATTAACGAATACAAAAAGCGCCACCCAGAAGACCGACATCAGCGAGCGCACCCGGCCATCGTAGCGTGCTTCCAGAAATTGCGGCATGGTATAAATACCCTTCTGGAGAAATACCGGAAGTAAAAACTTGGCCACAATGAGCAGGGTAGCGGCAGCCATGAGTTCGTAGGAAGCAATGGCCAGCCCCAACTCAAAGCCAGAACCGTTCATACCCAAAATTTGCTCCGACGAAATATTCGAAGCAATAAGCGAACCGCCAATGGCCCACCACGGCAGCGCCTGGCTGGCTAAGAAATAGTCGCGGGTATTCTCTGTCTTTTCGCGGTTGGCTATCCAAACGCCAAAGCCCATCATGCCCACTAAGTAGGCAATGAATACACCCAAATCGATGGTAGAAATCGACATAAGCCTTTATTTATAGGTTTGCCCATAGAATATCATTCTGCAATAATAGGTACTTCGCCATAAATAGTAATGATTTGAGGGGGATTATTGTAAAAAATACACCTTCATGAGCAACCCGGCCTGCCCGGATACTCCTGAACATTAAGGCTGGTAAGTAGTTATGATGTTTATCGTTCCATATACCAAGACGTACAAATCTTGGCTTCGACAACTCCATATACTCAATCAAGCTGCTACCCCAATATGAATCTTTTATTATGGCTGTGGCTGGGCGTTTGGCCCGGCGCAGGTGAAATCCGGCTCTCCATCAGCACCAGCCTGCCCGGGCAGGGCAAGGTACATATCGCCATTTTTGACGACGCGGCCAGCTTTGACGCCCGTCAACCGATGCGTTTCAGCAAGGTAGCAACCACACCGCGCAGCGGCCCTTTGTCATTATCGGTTCCGGGGCTCCCGGCCGGGCGCTATGCCGTGGCCGTTTTTCAAGACCTCAACGCCAATGGTAAGCTGGATACCAATGCCATGGGCATTCCGCAGGAGCCCTATGCTTTTTCGCGCAACCCCCGCGCCAAATGGCGGGCGCCCGACTATGAAGAGGCTGTATTTTCGTACGATGGCGGTAATATTACCCAGGAAATCCGACTAAAGAGCTGGAGTGAGCGCTAAGCCGACTGTGTAGCCGGGCGCCACCATTGCCAGCGTACAAACCCGACAGTGACTCCCACGGCTACAACCAGGTAGGCCGCCATAAAAGCGCTTAACCCGGCGCCCAGCCCAAACCACAGCCCGCCCTGTGCGTACAGCAGCCACAGCCCCA
>CAYOTJ010000010.1:2207-10624 GCA_964406855.1 uncultured Saprospiraceae bacterium | reverse complement strand
CGGGCGGCCTCCCATAGCCAGGCCCGCGGGTTTTGGTCCATCAGCTCCGTAAAACTGTAGATGGATAAGAACAAAAAGCCGCCGTAAATAAAAATATCGGGGCTGCCAATGCGGGCCATGTTGCCAAATAACCAGGCCATTAGAAAAAAGGTGAAAAAAAACTGCACCGCCGACCAGCCTATGAGGCCGGCAGAGCTGGGCGGATCGTATTTTTGGAAGTTGTAAACGTCCTCAATGTATCGGCTGGGGAAGCGCTCAGCCACATCGGCTGGCCGCCAGCCCGTGGGCATCCACCACAGGCGCAGCTTATCGCGCCAACTGCGCGCATGCCACGCATCGCGGGCTAAGGAAGCCAAATGCTGAAAATTGATCTTAATCGGGTTCCACGTACTTACGGGTTTGGTGATGCCGTACACCGGAGGAACCTCATCGAGCTCTTCCTGAAAAGTGCCGAACCACCGATCCCAGCAAGTGAAGATATTGCCATAATTCTTATCGATGTAAATGGGGTTGATGGCATGATGCACCCGGTGCTGGGATGGCGTAACGATGAGGTACTCCAACCAACCCATCTTGCCAATATATATGGTGTGGTACCAAAACTGCGCAAACAGATGCAGGGGCGCTACGGTTGCAATAACCGAATTGGGCACACCCAGCAGCGCGGCGGGTAGCAGAAAAAAAGTAAACAACTGCACAAATACCGAGATGGATTGCCGTAGGGCGCAAGCCAGATTAAACTCCTCGCTACTGTGATGAATGAGGTGGCGGTTCCAGAAAAAATTGACCTTGTGGCTGATGCGGTGCACCCAATAGCCCGAAAAATCAAGCGCTATAAAAGCAATGACGTACGTCCATACCCCCGACTGGATGTGGGTTAGGGCCAGGTGTTCAACCATAGTTCCATAGGCCAGCACGGCCACACTCAGCCCCAGCACATCCTTGAGCACATTGGTGAGGCCCGAGCTCAGGCTCGATATTGTGTCCATGAGGCGCAGAGGCGCCTTTTCCTTCCACCAGCCGTAGGCCTTCTCGGCCAGCACAAACACCAAAAAAATAGGCATGGCTATGTTCAGTATTTGCCCGTATGTCTCCATAACTCATATCATTTGCACTGCATAAACAGATAAAGCAATAATTGTTTTTGGGGTGTATCCCCGGCCCCGGGCTTTATGCCTTCTCTTTAGCGAAATAGCTAAGGGCCGGGGTCGGGCTGTCCGCTCTTATGGGGCCGCAGGAGGTTAATGTCTGATAAAATCATTTTTTGTAAGCGGCCCCATACCGCTTCCATCCCTTACACGGGCGGAATGCCCTTACATGCAGGTTGGAGCCCGCTACGCCTATGGAGCCCTGCCACAGCATAGTAGCACGTCTTAATTGGCCGGCCCATAATATTTACCCGGCCGAGCAGAGCGAGGACGCGGGCGGAACACCTGGCGCCGCGCAAAATATCATTTGAAAGCAGGTGTTGTGCGGCGGGGCCCAAAAAATTGCGTTAACAAAGATAAAGGTTTTTGTGAAATGCAGCGTAAATTCGCTGAATAGGAAGGGTATCGGCGTTGGAGGCGAATTTTTTTTGGGCTTAAACCTTATCTGAGGAAGTAAGGTTTCCAATAACATTAGACAGAATCATCCAAACCACCCATTGGGGGAGACGGCTTATGAAAATTGGCATTGTGTGCTACCCAACCTATGGCGGTAGCGGCGTCATGGCAACTGAACTTGGGCTGGGGCTGGCCCGCCAAGGCCACGAAGTACACTTCATTACATACAGCCGCCCGGCCCGGTTGTCGTCTTTTCAGGAGAATGTGATTTATCACGAAGTGTCGATGGAGGACTATCCGCTCTTTGAGCACACACCCTACGATACGGCCCTGGCGAGTAAGCTGGTGGATGTGGTGTTGTTTGAAAACCTCGATCTGCTGCACGTACACTATGCCATACCCCATGCTGCGGTGGCGTATATGGCCAAAAAAATATTGCTGGCCCAGGGTCGTTATGTGCCCGTGATCACTACCCTGCACGGCACCGATATAACGCTGGTGGGCGCCAACCCGGCTTTTGCGCCGGTGGTGGCTTTTTCCATCAATAAATCAGATGGCGTGACGGCGGTTTCGCAGAGCCTGCGGCAGCAGACGTACGACAATTTTGCCATACAGCGGGATATTAAGGTCATTTATAATTTTGTCGATTTTTCGCGCTTTACCAAGACCAACAAAGATCACTTCAAAAAGGCCATAGCGCCCAACGGCGAGCGCATACTGGTACACACCAGCAACTTCAGGAAGGTCAAGCGCATAGAAGACGCCATTTATGTATTTCAGCGGGTGCTGGAGCAGATGCCGGCTAAATTGCTGCTAATCGGCGATGGCCCCGAACGCCACAACTTAGAGGAGTTGTGCCGGCGGCTGGGGCTGGGGCATGAGGTGCGCTTTTTGGGCAAGCAGGACGCCATTGAGGAAATATTGGCGGTAGCCGATTTGTTTTTAATGCCTTCGGGCAGTGAGAGCTTTGGGTTGGCAGCTCTGGAGGCCATGGCCTGCGAGGTGCCGGTGGTGTCTTCCAACATTGGGGGGCTGCCGGAGGTGAACATTCATGGCGAGACAGGCTATATGGCCGACGTAGGCGATGTGGATGCTATGGCGCGTTATGCCCTGGATATTTTGCAGGATGACGACACCTTGCAGCGCTTCCGTGCCGGAGCGCTGGCGCAGGCCCGTCGTTTTGATCTCCAGACCATACTACCCCAGTACGAAGCTTACTATCGCGAGGTATTGGAGGCAGCGGTACACCCTGTCGAATAAATTTTAGGCTTTATGCTTACCTATTGTCATCTCAACGGCCAGTTGACGCCTGCTGCGGAGGCCAAATTGCACATCAGCGACCTGGGTTTGCTGCGTGGTTTTGGCATTTTCGACTTTTTCCTGTTTAGGAATCATCAGCCGCTTTTTTTAGCCGACTATCTGGATCGGTTTTATCGCTCAGCGGCCTTGCTCGAACTGGGGCCCATGCCTGCCCGCGCCGAGCTGGAAGGGTATGTGCACGCATTGATAGCGGCCAACGGCCAGCCCGACGGCGGTATACGACTGCTGGCTACAGGCGGATATTCGCCGGATGGATATACGCCGGCGGCGCCCAATTTTTTTGCAGCCCAGTATGCACTGCCCCGGGTAGCGGCCGAGGAGCGCGAACAAGGCTGCGCCCTGCTTACGTGGCAGCATGAGCGAGAGCTGCCGGAGGTGAAGTCCATCAACTACCTGACGGGGATACTGGCTCAGCGGGAGTTGAAGCGACAGGGAGCGCATTATCTGTTGTACCACAACGGGCGGGAGGTGCTGGAGAGCGACCGGTCGAACTTTCTGGTACTAACCCGGGATGGCGCCTTGGCTACCCCTCAGCATGGGGTGCTGGCCGGCATTACCCGGGCTAAGACCCTGGACATGGCCCGCCAACTGGGCATGGTAGTAGAAGAGCGGGAGGTGGAGCTGTCTGAAATAGCGCAGGCCAGGGAGGCTTATCTTACCAGTTCTACAAAAGGGGTGCTGCCCGTAACCCGCATTGATGGCCGCCCAGTAGGCGACGGGCGCATAGGCCCAGTGGGGCGAGCCCTTGCGGAAGCCTGGAAAACGCATCACGGGGAGTTATAGGCCCTGGTCAGAAGGGGCCATAGTTAATACCTACGCTTACAAGTACGGCTATGGCCGCCAGCAGCAACAGCATAAGCAGCAGTGGAAAGATGAACCGGATCCAGCGGTCGAAAGGAATCCGGCACATGCCGAGCATGGCGATGAGGCCGCCTAAGGCCGGATTGATGAGGTTGGTAATGCCATCGCCGATCTGAAAGGCCAGGATGGTCGTTTGGCGGGTGAGGCCCAGTACCTCGCCTACGGGTATGAGTATGGGCAGGGTAGCCAGCGCCTGGCCACTGCCAGAAGGAATGAGGAAATTCATAAGCGATTGTGCCATCATCATGCCCAGGGCTGAAGAATAAAGCGATAAATGGGTAAGCCAGCCAGCCAGATGGTGGGCTATGGAGTCGCTGATGTGGCCCATTTCCAGCACGGCTTTTATGGAGGTGGCATAACCTACCATGAAGGCGCCAGGCGCTACCACAGCTACGGATTTTAGGGCTATATCGCCAAACTCGCGGCCGCTATGCCCATTGATGAGTCCTATGACTATGGCAGCCATACAGAATAGCGCCGATATTTGATTGATGTACCAGTGGTATACGAATACGCCGTAGAGCATAACCGCCAGCGCCAGCGCGAAGACGGCTAAAGAAAGGCCATCGCGCCGGCCCAGGCGATAACTGTTCAGCGGCCGCGACAGCTCGAAGCCCGCAGTATCGAGGCCTGCGCTCATGCTGGTTTCCGGCGCCCTGAGGATGCGTTTGAAGTAGCGCACGTTGTAGAGCGCGAGTAGAGAAAGTCCCAATGTACATAGAATGATGCGTAACCATGCCCCTGAAAACAGGGGGAGTTCGGCAATGCGCTGGCCTGTGCCAATGGTGTAGGGGTTGACGGGCGATAGCGCAAAGCCCACTGTGACGCCCCCTACGGCAATACCGGCGGCCAGCATGAGATCGCCGCCAATGGCCATACTGAGAAGAGCGGCAATGGGAATCATGGCGATGTTGTTTTCGTAGCCTACAAACACGCCTAAGGCGCCAAACACAAAGGTCATAACCATCACGATGAGGTAGCGGCGCTGTACGCCCAAGCGGCGCACCAGCGCGCCGACGGCATTTTCTACAGCGCCCGACTTATCGAGGAAGCCAAACATGATGCCGCTGGCCAGCACGATGAAGATAATATCGCTGGCGGTTTTGAAACCGGTTGGCAGCGCTACGAACATATCCATCAGGCTAACGGGAGTGGCAGGAATTTCTTTATAGGAGCCTGGTACTACCCGCTCGCGGCCATCGACAAGCTCGCGGGCGTACTCGCCGGCAGGTATCCAATAGCTGAGGGCCGCAGCCAGCACCAGCATAAAAAAGAGGATGACTACCGGGTGGGGGATGAATTGGTACCACCGCTGTTGGGGAGCAGATGAACTCATGGTCGTTGGAGCAGGTTGAGGATGGCTACCGTCATGGCATTTACGCCAGTGCGCAGGGTAGTGGGCGGATGGGGTAAAAATCGTGGGGAGTGCAGTGGTTCGAGGTATTCGAGCGGGTGGCCATCGGCATCAAATTTGGCGGGGTCAACGGCGCCCAGCCATAGGAAAGCGATGGGGATATTGCCGCCGTCGGCGTAGTGGGCAAAATCTTCGCCGAAGGTGTAGGCGGGTTCTTCACGCACCTGCTCCCGGCCGAGATAGTGGGTGAAGATGCCCTCTAAGCGACGACAGAGCACTTCGTCATTAATAACGGGCTCGATGTAATAGGGGAAGGGCATAATTTCGGGGAAGAGATGTTCGGGCAGCCCGGAGGCGATGGCCTCGCCCCGGCAGATGCGGGCAATGGCCTCTGTAATTTGTTGGTAAACATCGTAGGAAAAGCAGCGCACGGTGAGTTTGAGCATTACCTCGCTGGGGATGACCGATCCCTTTTGGGTATTGGTGACAAAGGAGCCTACCGTAACGACGGCGGGTTCGAGGGGGTTTACCTCGCGGCTCACGATGGTTTGGAGCCGCATGATGATAGCGGCAGCCAGTACGACGGGGTCTTTGGTGGTGCTGGGGTAGCCCCCGTGGCCGCCCTGGCCATGTACCCGGATATCGAGATGGGCCGTGAGCGCCATAGCCGGACCGCGTCGGATGCCTACTGTGCCGCCGGGCAGCGTAGGACTGCAATGCCAGGCTAAGGCCAGCTCGGGGCGGGGGAATCGGGTATAGAGGCCATCGTCGAGCATGCGGCGGGCGCCATTGGCCCCTTCTTCGCCCAGTTGGCTCACCAGCACGACGGTACCCGACCAGTGTTCTTTCCAGCGGAGTAGGTGGCGGGCTACGCCTACCGATATGGCCGGCACCATAGAGTGGCCGCAAAGGTGGCCCACCCCGGGGACGGTGCTGCGATAGGGTACCTCGTTTTCTTCGTGGATGGGAAGGGCATCATGGTCATTGCGATAGAGCAAGACGGGGCCGTCGCCATTGCGTATGATGGCCGCTACGCCTGTAGTTGCAAAAAAATCGACGGCATCACAGCCGGCATCGCGGTAGGCCTGAGCCTGGCGGGCAGCCGTGCGATGCTCTTCGAGCGACAGTTCGGGGTGAGCGTGGTAGTCATAGTGCAGACTGAGCAGATAGGGGTATTGCTCCTCTGTATATTTTTCGATGGCCTCTGCGAGGCGAGGCGAAACAGCATTGGCCATAAAGCAGCGTATTGCCAGGTAAACGGAAGTTCCCGGCGCCGGCCGGGCCCCGAAAGATAAGGTATAGCGGCTATACGGCGGTTACGCCCCCGCTAATTGAGCCAGTCTTTTTTCCCAGTAGTCGAACGAGAAACCTTGCAGAACGCGATCGAGTTTGTGCTCAATGGCGTCGTTGCAGAGATTGCCGAGGCTGCCCTCGTGGGTATGGTTGAGTTGGGTAGGCGGCTCGAACTGCCCGGCCTCTATTTCGCGGCCTACCTGCTGATAAGCATCGCGGAAGGGCGTGCCCTCTACTACCCGGGCGTTGACGGCTTCCACGCTGTAGAGCAGGCGGTATTTATCGTCCGACAACAGATCAGGGGCGTTTACTTCCAGCTTTTCGAGGGCATAGACCGCAATGGCTAAGCTGTCTTTAAGCTGGGCAATGGCGGGGAACAGGGCTTCTTTGAGCAATTGGAAATCGCGGTGGTAGCCGCTGGGCAGGTTGGCCGTGAGCTGAGCTACCTGGGTGGGCAGACTTTGGAGGAGGTTGCAGCGGCCGCGCAGCAATTCAAAAACATCGGGATTTTTTTTGTGAGGCATAATGCTGGATCCCGTGGTGAGGTTGTCGGGCAATTTGAGGAACCCGAAGTTCTGGCTGTTGTAGAGGCATACGTCGGCAGCCAGCTTGCCGAGGGTTTGTGCCAGGGCTGCCAGGCCGAAGGCCATAAAAAGTTCGGTTTTACCGCGCCCCATCTGGGCGTGCACAACGTTGTAGGCTACGTCTTCGAAGCCTAAGAGTTCGGTGGTACGGCTGCGATTGAGGGGAAAAGAGGAGCCATAACCGGCGGCTGAGCCCAGTGGGTTGTGGTTGACCGTTTGGTAGATGCCCTGCCATAGGCGCAGATCGTCGATGAGGGTTTCGGCGTATGCGCCAAACCACAGGCCAAAACTGGATACCATAGCCACCTGAAAGTGGGTATAACCCGGCAGGAGGTCGTTTTGGTGCTGGTTGGAACGGCGGAGCAACAGCCGGATGAGCTGGGTGGTTTGGCGAACGACGGCCGCCGTTTCTGAGCGGAAAAAAAGGCGGAGGTCTACGAGTACCTGGTCGTTGCGGGAGCGGCCGCTGTGTATTTTTTTGCCGATGTCGCCCAGTTGGCGGGTGAGCATGAGTTCGACCTGGGAGTGGACATCTTCAATGCCGTCTTCGATGGTAAAACGACCGGCAACGGCATCGGGGTACAACTGCCGAAGTGCGGCTGCGAGTTGGTCGTATTCGCCTGGGGGCAGGAGGCCTACTTCCGACAGCATTTTGCCATGCGCCAGAGAGCCCAGTATGTCGTAGGGCGCCAACCAGAGGTCGAGTTCGCGATCGCGGCCCACGGTAAAGGCTTCGATGCGATCATCGAGGGGGTAGTCTTTTTGCCAAAGCTTCATACTCCGTTGCGGATTTGTACGGCCGATGCCGGCTGGTTATAAGCCATATAGGGCACGCACGGTGATGGTGCGGCCGATGTAGCTGCCTGCATCGGGATTGGCCTGGAGGTCGGTGAGGTACTTCGACCATTGAACGTTGAGGCCCCAGCGCTCGGAGAACATGAAAGTGCCGCCAAGAACGATGGAAAGCACGCTGTCTTTGAAGTCTTGCAACTCGGTGATGTCGGCGCCGGTGACATCGTCGGCGCTGAAGTTGATGAGACGCTGGTAGCTGAGGCCTGCGCCGGCCTTGATTTTCCAGTCGAGGAAATGGATCATCAGGGGCACTTCAACGAAGTTGAGGCGGAGGCGATCGAGTACGGCGGCGGGGTCGTCGTTGAGTACGCGCCGGGCGCCCTGCTGACTGTACAACATTTCGAGGCTGAGTTGCCAGCGGTTGGCGAGGTAGAAGCCTACTTTAGCGCCGGCGTTGAGGCCGGGTTGATGAAAGCCGCCCAATTTATCGCCATCGATCTGGGAGAGGTTAAAGCCTGCTATCAGCTCGGCCTGGAATGCGCGCTCTTTGCCCCGGAAGAGGACGGGCTCATCGCTTTGCGCGTGGATAGAGGTAACCCAACTGAGGGAAGCGATGGCCATAAGCCAGAACCATTTTCCTGCTTTCATCCGTTTTTTGGGTTGGTAAAG
>CAYOTJ010000010.1:0-2197 GCA_964406855.1 uncultured Saprospiraceae bacterium | reverse complement strand
AATATAAGGATGCGGGCTTGCCTTTTGGCAAATTACGCTTAATATTGACGCTCAAATTGCAGGCTATGTTCAAATATACCAAGCACAGTTTAAAAAAATTAGAGACGCTTTTTGAAGAGCTGGAGTATACGGTTCGTTATGAGAAGGGTAGCTTTCAGTCGGGTTACTGTTTAGTAGAGAATAAGAAGGTAGCGGTTATCAACAAATTTTTTGATGCTGAGGGACGCATCAACTGCTTGCTGGAAATACTGGCGAGTTTAGAAGTGGATGCGACTCGATTGTCGGCAGCGAGCGCCAAATTTTACCGGCAGGCTACCCGCCCCGGTAGTGAGGAGAGCGCGGAAGATGAAACCGCTGCAGCGTTGGAGGGCGCGGATGAAGAAGGCGAGGCAAATGCTGCGGCTGAAGAGACCGAGCCGTAAGGCTGAGGTTTGGAGAGCAAGTCCAATCAAAAAAATTAACCCCCACTTACGCCAGCTCGCCGTATTTTTTGATTAGGGCTATGTAGGTTTGAGTGGCTGATGAGAGTTCACTGAGGCAAATGAACTCATCGGCGGTATGAGATCTGGCACTATCGCCGGGGCCTATTTTGAGGGTAGGAAAAGGCATAAGGGCCTGGTCGCTGAGTGTGGGTGAGCCAAAAGCAGAGATGCCAAGGGCCTGGCCGGCCTGAATGAGCGGATGGCTGAGGTCGATGCGACTGGATTGGAGTCTGAAGGAGCGCGCTTTGAGCGTTGATTGAACTACGGCCTGAAGGGAGGCCAGCACTTCTTCGTTTCGGTAGTGCTCATTGACACGAATGTCGATTACGAAGCGGCAGCGGTCGGGTACGACGTTATGCTGGCTACCGGCATCTATCTGGGTGACGGAAATTTTGACGGGACCGAGTAGTGGAGATACCAGGGGGAATTGGTAGTTGCGGAGTTGGTTGATGTCGTCGAGGGCGATATAGAGGGCATTGACGCCTTCTTCGCGGGCAGCGTGCCCGGCCTGGCCTTGGGCCTCTCCGTCTACAACCATGAGGCCGCGTTCGGCTACAGCCATAGCCATTTGGGTGGGCTCGCCTACAATACCACAGTCAATGGGATCGAGTAAAGGCAATAGAGCGGCGATGCCTCCCTGCCCGCTGATTTCTTCTTCGGCGGTAGCCGCCAGTAGCAGGTTGCACCCGAGGTTGGGCTCATGGGCGAGGGCCAGAAAAGCGGCAATTAAGGCTACCAGCGGGCCTCCGGCGTCGTTGCTGCCTAAGCCGTAAAGCTTGTCGCCTTCCCATTGCGGCGTGAAGGGATTGCGCACCCAGCCTGCGGCGGGCTTTACGGTATCGTGGTGGGAGTTGAGCAGCAAAGTGGGCCAATGGCTCCGGTATTGAGGGCTTTGTACCCAAATGTTATTGCCGAGTCGTTGGGGGGACAGCCCCTGTTTTTTAAAAAAGGCCTCGATCAGGTTGGCGGTATGCCCTTCCTCACGGGAGAAGGAAGGAGTAGCGATGAGCTGCTCTAAGAGTTGGAGGCAGGGGGCAGGGAACGACTCGGCAATGGCCATAAGCTATACGAATAAGAGGATGAGGGTCAGGACTATTCCGCCGATGGTAAAGTAGAGGCCTTTTCGGAATACAGATGTGCCGGGCATAAACATCCAGAAGGAGGATATGACGAAAAAGAAAAGGGAAAGCCCGAAGAAGATGTTGAAAAAGAACAGCGGATCGGCCGATTTGGCTTTATGGAGATGGGTCATGCGGTTGAGCACATAAGGGAGTTCCTTGAGGGTGTAGTCGGCCTGGCCGGTGGTTTTATTGTAGGCGCCCTCGCGGAAATAGATGAAATTGCCTTCTTCCTTTTCGACCTTGAGCTGGCGGATGTCGAGCAGCTTGCCCAGTTCAGTGGCAGAGGCATTGGGTTGCACCGTTTTGACGATGTGGGTTTCGCGCTTTAGAAAGTCGGTATCGCGGAAGATGAGTATGATGCCGCTGATGGCGTATACGGCCATTACGCCTACGAGAAAGAAGCCCAGATAGCGGTGTAAGACACGCATTTTGAGGCCTGATGAAGATTGGGTTGCCATAGTAGAAATACAAAGTTGGTTACGAATGCAGGTGGTTTGCAGGGTGTTTTGGACCAGGGGGCGCAGCGGTATACCCGCCTTGCTCCGTGGAATAGCGCAGCGTATATTCCACGGGGTAAAGGAGGGTATAATAGCG
>CAYOTJ010000009.1:0-19231 GCA_964406855.1 uncultured Saprospiraceae bacterium | reverse complement strand
CCCCATGCCTCGTGGGCGGCGCGGGCAGCTTCATCAACCATCTCGGGTGTGGCTTCTGCAAAAAATTCGGGTAAGATCTGGCCCGTAGCCGGATTGAAGGCTCTAAGCCCGGAATTGCCGCCGGAAGGCCGGCCGGCGATGAAGTTGTCGGTTATCATCGTTGGGCGGGTTTATAAGCTGAGGTAATCGGGTAATACAGGCCGCTTAGCCAGTCCCTCTTCCAGGATGCGCACAACCCGCTCGCGCTCGGCGCCGCGCAGCGGCTGCCGGGGCAGGCGCACATGCTCGGAGCCCATACCGGTCATAGACTCCGCCAATTTGATGTTTTGCACCAACTGAGGGCTGATGTCCAGCTCCAATATGGGCAAAAACCAGCGGTAGATGTCGAGGGCTTCGGCGATGCGGCCGGCGCGAATAAGCCGAAAGATGGCCACCGTCTCGCGCGGGAAGGCATCTACCAACCCGGCCACCCAGCCATCGGCGCCCATCAGCAGCTCTTCCATAGCCAGGGTATCTACGCCACACAGGATGTGATAGCGGCTGCCAAAGCGGTTGCGCATACGCGTGACGTTGGAGATATCGCGGGTGCTCTCCTTGACGGCCTGTACGTTGGGGTAGGGCAGCAACTGCTCGAAGATGGGCAGCGTCACTTCAATTTTATAGTCTACCGGATTGTTGTACAATAAAATGGGCAGGTCGGTTTCGGAGGCTACGGCTATGAAAAAATCGGCCACTTCCTGCTCGGTGGGTTTGTACATCATGGGAGGCAGCAGCATGAGTCCGTGCGCGCCGGCGCTTTGAGCCCGCTGCGCCAGCGCTATGGCCCTTCGGGTGGAGCCCTCGGCTATGTTCACCAGCACATCAACGCGCGCTCCTGCACTTTCGAGGGCGGCTGCCAGCAATTCCAGCCGTTCTTCGGGTTCCAGCGTAGAGCTCTCGCCCAGCGAGCCGCCGATGATGATGCCGTCGACGCCGGCTTCTACCTGGGCGTTGATGTTTTTCAGGAAGCCGGGCACATCTAAACTCCCGTTGGCCTGAAACTGGGTAGTCACAGCCGGATAAACGCCCTTCCACTTCACTTGTCGCATGGCAATTCAGATTTTGGTTTCTTTGACAAAGGTGCTAATTCCTGCGAGCTTTTGGAAATTATACCGCGCGTCGGCAGGTTTTGTGCACGGAGGGTCGCATAAACCAGGGATGCACAAAACCTGCCAGCGCAAAGTATATTGTATTCCAAGCCGCTATTTATGCCCCCGAAATCCAGAATCTGTAAGCTAACTTACCGGTTCGACTTCATCGCTTTGAATACCTTGATGCCCGCTTCTGTCGAGAACCGGGCATATTCCGGGGAGTTGCTGCTGTAGATGGCCATTTTGCCCGCCTCATCGAAGTGTACGCCCCAGCCATACCGCTTGGTAAGCGGGGAAGCGCGAAAGCAAGCCTGTCCCTTGGAGAAGAACTGCATCCAGGCTTGGTCGCGCTCTTCAGCCGTGAGGTCGTTTTTGAGGGCATATACCTCAAACAGCACCTCGTCGGACGTATACCGGTAGGGGTTGTTGCTGATCATCTCAAACTGGATGTTGGCTGCGGTGCGGTTGTCGCCTTTTTGTGGAGGCAGTTCCCCGGTCGTTGTCGGGCAGTCATCGGCAATGACGATGAAGGCATTGCAGTAGTTGGTGGTATGCTTTTGCACAAGTTCTTTTTTTTTCAAAGGTAACATTAGTTGCTGACAGCCTTGTGTCAGCGGTTGTTTTCCCGGCCTACTTTTCCTGGTATACGGCTACGGCTATGCGGGAGTCAGCGGTACCGTAATACAGCAACCATCGGCCCTGGAAGTACACCAGCCCTTCGACGAAACAAACTTCATTGACCTCGCCCACGCGCTCGTAGTCTTTATCGGGGTGGATAAAGTAGCTTTGGGTTCGGTCGAGTAATTTGTAGGGCTCGTCGTGGTGGAAGAGCGCCTGGCCGGCTGCATAGGTAAACTTAGGTAAAACGGGATCATTAAAATTGGCGGCATTGCTGCCGTTGTAGATGAGGAGGATACCCTCCCGGGTAAGCAGGGCATAGGGGACGGGCTCTACGAGGCGGCTATCGAAATACCCCATACGCGGATGCAGGACGGAAATCATTTTGCCCGATTCTTCATTTTCGGCTACCTGCCAGTGGATGAGATCGTCGGAGTAGGCCATAAACAAGTTGGTATCGCCAAAGTACATCCAGTATTTGCCATTTATTTTTTGGGCAACTATGGCGTTGCCCTGTCGCCTGCTTACAATGGCGCCTGATTTCGACCAGGTATCTCGGTATTTTTCATCGGCGAGCACCAGCCCGTGCTTGGTCCAGCGCTGCAAATCGGGAGAAGAGGCTATGCTCAGCCGGGCTGTTTTGCCGTCGTAGGAGGTGTAGGTCATGAAGTAAACGCCTTCTTCCGAGACAACGATGCGGGGGTCTTCAACGCCATCAAAATAGCAGAAGTAACATGTTTCGGTATTTTGTTGCGGGGTTTGGTCTTTTTTATAGTTCCATTCATAAATCTTCATGTGGTCTTCATCGGGGAAGAAGGCAGGGGACGGCATTTTTTGGAAGTGGAGTCCATCCGGGCTGACGGCTATGCCGATGCGCGAAGTGCCCATTGAATCCTGGGCGCGATACAGCAGGTAGACGCTATCTCCTTTGACTACGGCGGTGGGGTTGAGTACATTGCGCTCTTCCCAGCGCACTTCCCGGCCGGTGATGGGGTCGGTAAACCTCAGTTCGGGCGAAGGCATGAGTATGGGATTGAGAGAGTCTGCTTTTTCAAAGTGCGGAAAAGCCCAGCTTTCAGTTTGGGGCGTATCCTGGGCTTCCGGGGTCGGCGCTCCGGAATTACAACTGGCGAGCAGGCAGCCAACGACGGCCCCCATCAGCAATGCTATTCTCATGTGGCGGTATTTTGCAGGGGTAAATATACGCACTTAAGCGGGATCGGCGGGCTTCGCGGAGGCAGATGCCGGCCTAGCGATGCGGAGGGGTGGCGGCTTACGGCCGCCAGACGGCGCCCCTCAAAGGGCGCCGGCCGAGCGATGAGCGAGCCCCGCAGCGTAGCGACCCCGCGCAAGGTGATGATGGAGGCGGGTGATATGCGGGGTAGGCCCCTCTTTGAGAAATATAAAATTTTAATTGCAAGGTTCTAAGCGCGCAAAACGGTTGATTTATTTGGTTTTGAGCGGAGGGTTCAGGGAGGGGGGCTGCCCGCAGTTGCAGGCTGGGCAAACCCAAAACAAACGGCGCGGCCAGCGGGATTGCACCTACTGCCGCGCCGTTTGGGGTAGGGGGCTTAGAGCGTGCCTCTGAGCTCCTGTTCGCGCTCGATGGCTTCGAAGAGGGCTTTGAAGTTGCCTTTGCCGAAGGAGGTGGCCCCTTTGCGCTGGATGATCTCGAAGAACATGGTGGGGCGCGGTTCTACGGGGCGGGTGAAGATCTGGAGCAGGTAGCCTTCGTCGTCGCGGTCGATGAGGATGCCGAGCTTGCTGAGGTCGGCAAGGTCTTCGTCGATTTGGCCTACCCGATCGAGGACGGTATCGTAGTAGGTACCGGGTACGCGCAGGAACTCGACGCCCCGATTGCGGAGGGCGGTAACGGTTTCGAGTATGTTGTCGGTAGCAACGGCCACGTGTTGTACGCCGGGGCCTTCGTAGAAGTCGATGTACTCTTCGACCTGTGATTTTTTGAGGCCGTCGGCGGGCTCGTTGATGGGGAATTTGATGCGGCCGTTGCCGTTGCTCATCACTTTGCTCATGAGGGCCGTGTACTCCGTTGAGATGTCTTTGTCGTCGAAGGAGACGATTTGGGCGAAGCCCATGACATTGCGGTAGTAGTCGACCCAGCGGTTCATCTGGCCGAGTTCTACATTGCCCACCATGTGGTCGATGTAGCGGAGGCCTACGGGTTCGGGGCGGTAGTCGGGGTTCCAGGCTTTATAGCCGGGCAGGAATGGCCCGTCGTATTCGTGGCGCTCTACAAAAACGTGGAGGGTATCGCCATAGGTGCGGATGGCTGCGCGAACCACTTTGCCAAATTCGTCTTCCTCGATGCGGGGGGCGAAGTGCGATTCGGCGCCCCGTTGGGTGGTGGCTTCGTAGGCGGCCCGGGCGTCGTCGACCCAAAGGGCGATGACTTTGACGCCGTCGCCGTGCTTATCGATGTGGGTTCCGATTTCGGTACCGCTCTTGAGGGGCGAGGTGAGTACCATGCGAATTTTATCCTGAACCAGCACGTACGATTCCCGGTCTTTGAGGCCGGTTTCGAGGCCTGCATAAGCGAGGGGCTGGAAGCCGAAGGCCGTTTGGTAGTAGTGGGCTGCCTGGCGTGAGTTGCCTACATACAGCTCAATGTAGTCGGTGCCGTTGAGGGGCAAAAAATCTTCGGCGCCGTTGAAAATTTTGGGCAGCGCTTCCGTTTGAGTTCCTGCGAGCATATTGTTAGCTTTTTCCTGTGTTAACCAATAAAAGTCGTGATCATTTATTACTCCATCCAGGAGAGGTAATATTGACCGTCGTCGATGCGGAGGGCATTTTCGGTGATCATAAGCGGCTTGAAGGTATCGATCATGACAGCCAGCTCTGCGGTATCTTTTTTGCCGATGCTGCGCTCGTAAGCGCCGGGATGCGGGCCGTGGGGGATACCGGCGGGATGAAGGGTTATGTGGCCCTGCTCGATGTTGTTGCGGCTCATAAAATCGCCATCGACGTAGTAGAGCATTTCATCGGAGTCGATGTTGGAGTGGTTGTAGGGCGCCGGGATGGCTTTGGGGTGGTAGTCGTAGAGCCGGGGGCAGAATGAGCATACGACGAAAGCTTTGGTTTCAAAGGTTTGGTGTACGGGCGGCGGCTGGTGTACCCGGCCGGTGATGGGCTCAAAGTTGTGAATGGAAAAGCCGTAGGGGAAGTTGTAGCCATCCCAGCCTACCACATCAAAGGGGTGGGAGGCATATACGACTTCATGGAGTTGGCTTTGTTTTTTGATGCGGATGACGAAGTCGCCCTTTTCGTCGTGGGTCTCCAGGTTTTGGGGTAGTTTATAATCGCGTTCGCAAAAGGGCGAGTGCTCCAGAAGCTGGCCAAACCAGTTGCGGTAGCGCTTGGGGGTATAAATGGGGTGGAACGACTCGGCGTACAACAGGCGATTGTCTTCGGTATCGAAATCGATCTGGTAGATCATGCCGCGCGGAATAACGAGATAGTCTCCGTACTCAAACGGGATATTGCCCAGGAATGTGCGGAGCGTGCCCGTGCCGCGATGGATGAAGAGCAGTTCGTCGGCGTCGGCATTTTTGTAGAAGTAGTTGTGCATGGACTTGCGGGGCGCTGCCAGGCCAATGTGGATATCGGTATTCACCAGCAGGGGCTCGCGGCTATCGAGGTAGTCGTCTTTGGGGGCAACCTGGAAGCCTTTGAGCAGGCGCGACTGCATGTTGTGTGAAACAGCAATGGCCGGGCTTACGTTCTTAACCTCGCCCAAGGCCTTCACCATGGTGGGCCGATGCACATGGTAAGAAAGCGTAGACATACCATCGAAGCCCACTGTGCCGAACAGTTGCTCGTAGTACAGGCCTCCGCCTTGTTTTTCAAAAATGGTGTGCCTCTTTTGCGGTATCTTCCCGAGGCGATGGTAGATGGGCATAATCCGGTTTTATCTTGTCAAGGCAATAATTGTCATGGCAAATATACGGCAACTTTATGAATACCAGAAAGATTTGCTGCTGACAAACTTACGAAAAACATAGCGAGTAAACACAGCAAAAATCAGGTATACCGCGAGAGTTTGCGGTACTGGCCCGGCGATATTTCCTTTTTGCGCAAGAATACTCGATTGAAGTAGGCCAGGTTCTCAAAGCCGCAGGCGGCGGCAACGGCGCTTATTGGCTGATCGGTCTCTACCAACAGGGTACAGGCTTTGGCAGTGCGTACTTCATTGACATAGTCGGTAAAGGTTTTGCCGCAAGCGCGTTTAAAAAATTTACAGAAGGCGCTTTTTGACAAATATATTTGTCGGGCTGCTTCCTGAATGTTTAGCGGACGACTATAAGCCTGCTGAATGTATTGAAAAACGGCATTTATGCGCTGCTGGCGGGTTTCATTGGCGGGAAGAATATAGGCGGGCGAGGCTAAGGGGGCGGCCGGAAGGCGAGCCAGTTCCGACAGCCAGTTGAAGAGGTCAAACAATGCGTGAGCGCCTTCGGCCCGGGTTATGCTTTGTATGCGTTGAAGAACAACATCGACCGGAAGCTCAGGAAATTGCAGTCCCATAGCCGCACGGGCCAGTAAATTGATGATGGGCACACACTCGGGATAGTGCTTTAGCGGATGGAGGAATGCCGCTGGAAACTGTATCACTAAGGCGTTGCCAGGCGCGTCGTGGCTCGTCCAGGTGTGTGGAAGGCCTGGCCCCAGGAGTACGAGATCGCCGGCGGCAAAGGCCGACAGGTGGTCGCCCACCAACCTCATGCCTTTGCCTTCCAGGATGTAGGTAAGCTCGTACTCTGGGTGAAAATGCCAATAAAACGGGAAGCCTTCGGGCGCTTCAACCGGATAAGCTAAAAAGGAACGACCGTGGTTTTGGGTCAATTGCTCCCGCCGGGCCTTCATTTCAGGCTAACTTTCTGTTGCTACCAATTGCAAGTGGGCCAGGTGATGCCTGCCATGCCAGGCGTATAGGCCGGCCGCTTCGTCGAGCCGATAGATGCGTCCGTACCCCGGATGCACATAGGTGAGGGCCCAGGCGTCGGGGGTCATGGCGCGCATAAGTACGCTCCAGCGTTGGTGCAGGGCCTCCAGCAGATCGAGGGATACGCCTATCGGGGTAAGCGCCACATCGGGCAGCTCGGCCCAGGCTCCTTCCCGGTAGGGCTTCACCTGAGGCGCCGCTTCCGTAAGGGCCAGCTTGAAACGCAAAAAGGCGTTGAGATGGCTGTCGGGCAAGTGGTGAACGACCTGCCGGGCCGTCCATCCGCCCGGCCGATAGGGTTGTTCGAGCTGAGCCGGACTCAGGCTTTCAGCTATACCTCGAAATGCTGCCGGCAGGGCGGCGATATCTTCTATCCAATGACCTACCTGTTCAAGGGTTATGCGCTCGGGGGCTATGAATTTCCCGATGGGGTAGCGCAGGGATTCTTGTATTTCTTCGTGTTGCATATCTTGTTGTTTTGCAAAAGATTATGTTGGTTGACTGTGCTCAGAAGTTGTCGTAATAAGTAAAGTCTTGGGTGATAAGGCCGTTTTCGATGGTAAATACCGTGCAGATGGGGAGGCGGAATCTACTATTATCGGGGGCCGTTCCGGTTGAAATGAATTCTACGATAACGTGCTTACCTGAAGGATAAACCGCCACGACGCTATCCCGGACGTCGGGAAACACCTGCTCCAGTTCGCCATACTTCTGTGCAATTTCTGCGCGGTTCTGCTTCACCATATCCGGCCCCAGGGCAGGGTCTTTCATCTCGGCGGTTTCGGCATACATAGCGGCCATTTGCTCCCAGTTGTGGTCGTTGAAGTGCTTGTAGTATTGCTCAATCAGCGCTCTGTTGTCGGGGGCGGACTGAGCTGTTTCGGCGGCTGGGGCCGGTTGTTCCTGACAAGCATTCAGCAGGGCAACCATCAACAAGCTTGCGATCAATTTGTACATAAATATGCGATTGGTGGATGGATAAGATGGGTATGTTTTAATGATCCGATCGATAGCGGGCCCATTGCCAGATGGGGCCGTCTGTTGCAGCTTGAAGCAGGGCGGCATCGGCGGCAATTAATTTTAGGCGGGGCATGAGAATTACCTTTTGCACAGGCGTAGATTTTGCTGATGCAAGGTAGTGATTTATAGTCCTTCAAGCTAAGGTTTATGAACATTGACTTGGATAACTACAGCAATTACCGCCAGGGCCCCTTGTACAGAAGCAATGCCAAAGCCAGTAGTCCAAAAAACAATATTGCCAATACGGCCGGCACGCCTAATACTAAGTTAGCGGCAGGCGTATCGATGGTGTAGAGGGATACCCCGGCCCCAATGAGGGCCAACAGCATAAAAAACCGCCTCCTGTATTTGCGGCTCATATTAGAGCGCACCACAAACCCCTGACGGTAAAAGTGCCAGGTCAACAGGGCGTTGACCAGTAAAAAGACAAAAAACAGCACGTTTGTCATATCTACTGTGCTATGGTGATGGCAACATTGCCTCTTTTGTGGCCTTGCTCCACATAGGCGTGGGCTTCCGGTATTTGCGCCATGGAGTAGGTTCTGTCGATAGGGGCTTTCAGTTTACCTGCTTCGGCTAAGGTTTTTAAAAAGACCATGTCTTCATGGGTAACCTGAACCTCTCCTGCCAACAACTTTATCTTGCGGGTAAACATTATCCACAGCCCCTGAAACACTTCTTTAAGCATCGCGGCAGCCAGCACCATCGTTCCGCCGGGTTGGAGTAGGGCTGCTACTTTGGCCACAGGCGCCTTATTGACGGTTTCAATAACCACATCGAAGCGCTCTTTGATGGCGCCCAGGTCAGTTTTTGTATAGTCGATGACCTCGTCGGCGCCCAAGGCTTTTACCAAGTCTACGTTAGACGGACCGCAAACGGCAGTTACAGTGGCGCCATAATATTTTGCCAATTGTACCGCCGCCGTACCCACCGCGCCCGAGGCGCCATAGATGAGTACGCGCTGCCCTGCCTGTAGGTCGGCCTTTTTTAGAAAGTGTAAAGCGGTATGACCTCCAAAAGGGAGGCAGGCGGCTTCTTCATGGCTCAGGTTTTGGGGTTTTAGGGCCAAAGCCGACGTCTCGGGCAGGGCCAGATACTCGGCATTACACCCTAAAATAGCGGTAGGGGTTAGTCCAAATATTTCATCGCCCACTTGAAAGCGCGTAACGTCGCTACCCATATCTTCCACTACACCAGAGAATACGATGCCCAGAATTTTGATCCTGGGTTTAAAAAAACCAAACATGAGTCTCACCAAAAAAGGGTCTGCTTTTCTCAGTCGCCAGTCGGCTGAGTTGACTGCCGTAGCCCGGATGCGTACCAACACTTCGCCTTTTTTAGGTTGAGGTTTGGGCACATCGGCGATATGCAGAACATCGGGCGAGCCATACTTTTCATAAACAATTGCTTTCATGGTAGTTGAGATGGTGGTATGGAAATTGGTTTTTTGGGGTAGGCATATAGCGCCTCAAACGCCCACAAAGGTGGACGCCTGCGTCCATATCGCCACCTTTATCCTACGTAGTATCGCTTTTTTTAGACAGACGACTGCTTCAACGCACCAAAGTAAAAGTTCCGGAGGTTTCGAGCGACTCTCCGGAAGCAAAGTTTACTCTCAGGTAGTAAACATAGGCCCCCGGGGCTGCCGGCCCGCCTTTAAACTGGCCATCCCAACCTTGGTTGGCGGCATCTAAAGATAAGGGTGTCGTTTCATAAACCAATGCCCCCCAACGGTCGAAAATGCGAAAAACCGCTACCTCGCCTCCTTGCCCTTCCGGAGCGAAAGCGCGCAACCGATCATTGACGCCGTCATCGTTGGGCGAAAAGGCATTAGGAACGTAAACCGGACACCGGGCAGCAGGCAAAGCCACCGTCTGGGCCGTCTCGCACCCCTGCTCATCTACTACCGCCAAGGTATATTCCCCTGCCGCCAAGGCCTCAAATTCAGGCTTCTCCTGCAAGGGGCCATTGTTGAGTCGGTATTGCAACCGCCCTTCGCCACCGCCGGCCTGCAAGCTTATTCGGCCATTGGCCTGGCCACAGTTGGCGGGCAGGGTAGTCGTACTTATTATCCGGGGTATAGCGGTTTCCGGCGCCTCTCCCCTTACTTCAGCCTGGCAACCTGCCGCGTCTGTCACTACTACAATAAAAGGACCGGGCGGCACATTCAGAAATACAAACGACACCTGAGGCTGCCCACCGTTGAGCGCATACATGAGATTTCCGGAGGCGCCGGATGCATGTACCAGCAGGGTATTTTGGCCCGACTGGCAGGCTACGGCTTCCAGCGTAAACCCATCGCCAATAACCCCGCCTGATGATGGAACCAGCACATCCAGCATAGCCTGGCATCCAAAGCGGTCGCGAATAATTGCCTGCAAGACGCCGGCTGTCACGCCCCCAAAAGTGCTATCCGACTGGAAAGTAGCGCCTCCATCTAAAGAATAAGCATAGGGCAGGGCGCCATTACGGGGCGTAAGGACTACGCTGGCGCCTGCCTCGCAACCCACAAAATCGACATCAGCCGCGCTGATCAAGACTGGCGGCACACTTGGCATGACTGCTGCGGCGCTACTCAGGCAACCTGCCTCGTTGCGCACATAAACCGTGTAACTGCCCGCGCTCAATCCTTCTATGCGGGGCGAAGCGCCAAAGATAAGGCCGTCTATTGAATAGCTGAGCGATCCTGCGCCGGAGGCGCTCACGACCAACGCGCCTGAGGGTTGATTGCAGTGCAGGGTATCTGCCGTTAGCGCATCTATAGCAGGCGCAGCCGCTACCACAAAAGCCAGCGTATCTGCGCAACCCGCTGCATCGCGCACATAGGCGCTGTAATGTCCTGCTGCGAGCAGGCCAAATTGCGCGTCTGGCTGAAAAGCGCCCGCACCCAGTGCATAGCTGAGCGGCGGCCGCCCTGAGGCTGCGCTTAGCATCACGGATTCGTTATCGCAATAACGGAGTTCCGTTGTATCCCAGGCAGGAGCGGGCAATACCGTTACTTCTACCGAAGCCGTATCCAAACATCCCTGCCCGCTTTTGGCCGTCAGCACATAACGTCCGCCCAGGGGTGTGGGCAATACTGGGTTCTGCAAGTTACTGATAAAACCTCCGGGGCCCGTCCAGGAATACGTCTGGCCACCTGTTCCATTCAGTTGCAGGGCCTGCCCTTCACAAAGAGGACTATTGGCCGCTGCTAAAGCTGCAATGGGCGCATCGCATGGAGTAAACCTCGCCAGAAAAGCATCGCTGAAGCCGCCTCCAAAGCTATCCTGATGGGCGTTAGATGTACTGATGCCCGTTGGCGAACTCGTTAGCCCTGCCAGATAGACTCGTTTTTGCAGATCAACGCCAATGGCAAAACTCTGGTCGGTAGCCTCCCCTCCGTAATAGGAGCTCCACTGCCGCTGGCCCGCATCATTAAAGTGTGCGAGGTAAGCATCCCAATCGCCACCGCCGTAGGTCTGCTGATGGGCGTTAACCGTAGCCATACCATCAAAAGAACAGGTGAATCCTGTAAGATACACCCCGCCGTCTGCATCTGTGGTTATGCCATAGGCGGTTTCGTCTACATTGCCGCCATAATAAGTAGCCCACTGCCGGGCGCCTGTCGCCGTAAATTTAACCAAAAAGGCATCAAAAGCGCCCAGTAGTCCCGTCTGATGGGCGCCGGCCGTAGCGATGCCATCGGGCGAACTACAAGGGCCGCCTAAGTATATCGATCCATCCGGAGCCACATGCAGGGCGTCGCCATATTCATCGGCGCTTCCGCCATAGTAGGTGGCCCACTGTCGCTGCCCCGTAGCGGCGGCGAGTTGTACCATAAAAGCATCGGCGGCGCCGCCTGCGTAAGTAGTTTGATATGCCCCCGGCGTAGCTATGTTGGCCGCAGATGAGGTCCAACCTGACAGTAGTACCTGCCCAGTCGACGACAAAGCCAATTGCAGGCCAAAGTCAAACTCTACATCGCCATAGTAAGTACCCCATACCCGGGCGCCGTCGGGGGCATAGCGCACGACAAAGGCGTCGGCCAGACCTGCAAAGACCTGCTGATGGGCGCCGGGCGTAGCTATACCCGTAGCAGACCCCGTCCAGCCTGCTATATATACGTTGCCCAGCGCGTCGGCAGCCAGCGCATTAGCAAACTCATCGTCGGGGCCACCGATATAGGTAGCCCATTGCAGTATTCCATCGGCGCCAAAGCGGGCCACAAAAGCATCGGTAGAGCCTCCGGCATATACAGCCTGAGGAGCATCAGGCGTAGCCACCCCTGCTACCGAAGCCGTTGTGCCGCCTATAAACACCTGCCCCAGCGCATCAAAGGCTAAGCCCTGCCCCAGGTCGTCGGCTGCGCCGCCATAGTAGGTCGTCCAACGGCGCTGGCCGTCGGCATCAAACTGAGCCACCAGTACATCGGTATTACCGGCTAAGATCGACTGATAGGCGCCGCTGCTGGCTATGGCGCTGATCGAGCGGGTAGAACCTACGGCATAGAGGTAGCCATCGGGGCCCAGGCCCATATCTCTGAAGCTGTCATCGTCGTCGCCACCAACATAACTGCCCCACTCTAATCGGGGTATGGGGTCAATGATGAGCGTTTCCTGCAATGGCCCATTGGGTCCATCAAAGCCCAGCAAATAGCTGTGTCCGGGGCCTGCTGCCAATGCGTAAACTACTGGCGCATCATGGCCTGAGCCTGCCCAATAGCTGCGCGGCATGCGCTCGTTGAGCAGGCCGCCCTGGGGCAGGGTCAGTTGTAAAGTTGTCGGAAGGGCTGTTATGGTTTGAGCGCCCCGGTAGCGCAATTGAATGTCGCTAAGGCGGGCGCCGGGGTGCAGAATGAAGTTGTACTCTACAGCCTCGTCGGCTCCGGCCACAAACTCCATATCAATGTGTGGGTAAATATTCCGGTAGGTTACGCGCCCATAGCGGGGTACACTGACCACTTTGTGCGAAGGGTAGTGGAGCATATCGGGCGCCGCCGCCGCCGCCTCAAGCGCAGCATGGGGGTTAGCGCCGATCAGGTCGATGTCGATGCGTTGGAAATCAACACCGCCGCCTGGCCGCCGCCGATAGGTATCATAACTAAAGCCAGCCTGGCGCAGCTGCACCTGAAGACCCACGCGGGAGGGAAGCAGGTAAACTACCGCAGGATTGGGATGGCCATGCTGATCGGTTACCTGACCAAGATTGGGGATGAAGCCGGAGATTGTCTGGCCTATAGCCACGCCCTGGCACAGCAGCAATGGCCATAGCAGCGCAAAAACAAGGGGGCGCCTCATGTGCGTAAGTAGTTAAGTTGCGTAAAAACCAGGCTTGTTAGTGTGTGGGATGACGCGGCAAAGATAGGAAGTTTGGGCTCGCTATGCTCGTTGTTAAAAGCCTAACTTTGTGCCTCAAAAAACTACCATGCGATTTTTCCCCTTTGTATGCGGCCTTTTGTTGGGATGGGCTGCGACGCCCCATCTTCCGGCGCAAAACTTGCCCGACGATTGTAAACTCAAAATAGGCACTAACCTGGGCGGCATCTCCGACTATGGGACGGAACTCCCTTTTGTGGATCTCATGCACAATGCGCGCACCTGGTATACCAAAGATGCAGGCAACCCCCAAGGCAGCCCCTTTAATACCGAACACGCGGGAGCATTGAGTTACAGGCCGGACGGCTATCCGACTCATCTGCCGCAGACGGTAGTCGGGGCAACCTATCCGCAAACGGTATCTACCATCTGGGCCATTACCGACGGTTGGCCGGCTGGCCAGTACACGGTACTCTTTGATGGTACGGGCACGTTGAGCTTCTGGGGCGGCCTCTCTAACTTAGAATATACCTCGCCCAACCGCCTCACCTTCGATTTTAACAGCCCTGTGGGCAGCATTCTGGAGATGAGCCTGCAAACCTCCGACTCGGCCGACCCTATACGCAACATCCGCGTGCTGATGCCCGGCGCCGAGGCGACCTATCAAACAGAGCCCTTCAACCCTGTATGGATCGAGAAGCTGGAAGATTTCAAATCGGTTCGCTTCATGGACTGGTTTGCCACGAACAGTTGGGGACAGGCAGCGTGGTGGGATTGGGACCATCCCGAACGCTTTGAGTGGACTGAACGCCAGCAGATGGATCACTATACCTGGGCCAATAATAAGGGCATCCCTTATGAGATGGCCATACGCCTGATGAACGACTTCGACTTCGACGGTTGGGTATGTGTACCCCATCGGGCCTCTGACGACTTCATACGCCGCATGGCTGAGCTCTTCCGCGACGGGCTGGAGCCCGAACGCCTACTGACGGTGGAATACAGCAATGAGACCTGGAACTGGATATTTGGACAGGCGCAATGGCTGAATAAATATGGCTGTGTGAATACGGGCACGCCCTGGCCCGAGGGCACAGTGCCTTATATTCAGAACTGTCTGGACATCTGGACTTCGGCTTTTAGCCCCGACACCACCCGCCTCATCCGTGTAGCCGGGGTACAGACGGCCTGGCAGGATGTATCGAACCGAACCATCTTCAACCTTCGGCCGGGCTCTATTGACGCTTTTGGCTGCGCCTATTATTTCGGCCTCAGCGAGGAAGCAGATGCTGCACTCGACGCGCTGGGCCCCAACGCCACTGTAGCCGACATAGCCTACTGGGCGCGCCAGAGCCGCGTAAATGAGATGCAGTGGCTACAAAGCCAGCAAAACGAAATAGCCATCCCGCTCGATCTGCCGATGGTGTTTTACGAAGGCGGGCAGCATCTCACGCCCCACCCTTTTGGCGAGGAGCCTACCTATGCCCAAGCCTTAGTAGACATCCATCGGGATACGGCCATGTATAACCTCTATATTGAGTGGTATGATTTTGTGCGCAGCCTGCAACGTGGTAGTGAGCCCCTACAACTCATGAACTTTTCATTCGTTGGGGGCCGATCGGCGCGCTACGGCAGTTGGGGTATCCTGGAAACCATGAACCAGGATCTCAGCCAGACACCTGCCCCTAAATATCAGGCCACTTTAGAGCAGATTGCGCGCTACAATGCCGCCAACTGCTTAGTATCGGATACCGATGAGCCACAGCAATCGCCGGCCCTCACGCCCTGGATTTTCCCCAACCCCGCTACCGATGCCTTTGACGTGCGCACCGACGCCCCCTGGGAGCAGGCTGTGCTGTACCATGCCGACGGTCAGGTGGCGCGCCGCTTCAGTCGGGGGCAACCGACCCAACTGAGCGGATTGCCGGCGGGCCTGTACTGGTTAGCGCTCAGCGGCCCCCGGCTGCGGGCTCCTATGGTGGGCAAAATTATAAAGCGCTAAAACTCCCAGCGCAGGTTGAGGCGCAGGTTGCGGCCTTCTTCGTCGGCATAATAGCGCAGGCGGTTGAGGTAATCGCGGTAGGCGACATTCAGCAGATTATGAGCCTGTAGGGTAATGTGTATGGTTTGGTTGGCAAAGTACAACTCCGATGCCCACTGCAAACCCAACAGAAAGTAGGCGGGCGGCGGAGGTAGAAAGTCTTGCGAGGGCAATAGCCGCGTTTGTTCCCACACATAGCGGGCATTCAGCGACAATTGGTTTTCGCGAAGTTTGCCCAGCGGCCCAAAGTCGTAGCCGATGGAAGCGTAGACATTATCGGCGGGCATGGATACCAGCGGCTGTCGGGCGTCAAGGTCGCGGCCGCGCACTAAGGCATAGCGGACCGTAGCCTCCCAGCGGGGCGTGGGGGTATAGCGGGCCGTGAGATCGCCGCCGCCAATGCGAGCATCCGTTTGTTTGTAAATAAACAAAGGAAATGCTCCGCGGATGGTAAGCCTGCGTTCGGGTTGGGGTTCCAGAAAGATGTAGTTGTCAATGAGCTGGTAATAGGCAGTAGCTTCCAGCGTAAAGGTTTCGGCCCAGTGCAGGGTATGCGTCCAGACGATCTTCAGCGATTGCTCGGAGTTGAGATTGGGGTTGCCTTCCTCTATGCCGGCTACGCCCTGATGCAGCCCCATGCTGTGAAGTTCATTGGCTTCGGGCGCACGACGCGCAAGACCGGCATTCAGGCGCCATAGCCAAAAATCGCCAGCGCGGTATTGGAGGCCGGCAGCAAGGGCATAATTGTGAAAGCGATGATAAAAGCGCGCTACCTCACGGGGCTGGGTAGCGGTAAAAGTGACAACGTCAAGTGCAAAAAAGTCATAGCGCCCTCCCCACTGCCAGGCCCATTTACCGCGCTGCGCCGTACTGGTCCAGTAGATGGAGGGCTGGTAGAGCTGGTAATTGGGGATAAGGGGTAATATGCCCGTGCCGGGCTGGTTGTAATTGTCGTTGAAGCGCAGTTGGAGGCCTGCGCGATGGCTTCGGCCTGAGGACTCCTTCGTCCAGTGGGCGTCGGCGAAATGAGATTGTAATAGCAGGTCGAGGGCCGGCCGATCTGAGCGACCGCCCCGGCGCACATCGTACTCGCGGCGGTGGTTGAGTTGGCCGCCATAGGTAAACTGAAACGACTGGTTGTTGGCGAAAAAGCGTTTGTAGTTGTATTTGAGCAAGTGGTGGCCCACCCGCTGGCGGGGCGCCTCTATGCTATAACTGAAGCGAGGCTCGGTATATAATGGTTCCTTCCGACCGATGGCCGCTTCTAAATCGGTGAGATTGCCCACATGAGCGCCCCGCAGTATGCCCAGTTCGGTGTAAAAGTAGCTGTAATAGAGCTGATGAAATTGATTGCTACGCCCTTCGCGCTGCACCAACAGGGCCGCATTGCGTTCGCGCAGGCCCGTATTGCGCAGGAAGTAGCTTGGCGTATGGTGGTCTCCGGCTTGTTTGAAGGTGGTTGTGAGTCGCCAGTTGGCCCAGTTACCGCCCCGCTGCAAGCGGGTAGAAAGGGTGTGCATCCTGCCATTGGTTTCGCCTACGTACTGTACTGCTCCGTGCAGGTGAGGATCGGCGGGTATATTGCCGGGCTCGGTAAGCACAGCGCCGCCCAGCGTATTCCCTCCATAAGGTATGGCGTCTACCCCTTTGAGGATGACAACCTTGTCGGCGGTAAAGGGGTCGATTTCCGGGGCGTGGTCGGCGCCCCATTGCTGGCCTGCCTGTACGAGGCCATTGTTGAGGATGGCAATGCGGTTGCCGCTGAGACCGTGAATGACGGGCTTGGCAATGCCGCTGCCATTGCGCAGCACACTCACGCCGGCCACGCTACCGGCTAAATCGGCCAAGGTTTCGCCGGCGGCCTGCTCTATTGCCTGCTGACCCAAAGTAGTCTGGCTGATGCCGGCGTTGCGTACGCGCTCGTCGGATACCACCACTCCTTCAATGATGGCCTCGTTGTGCTCCAGCGCTATGCGCAAACTGGTGTCTCTGTTGAAGGACAGGTATAGCCGTTGAGGGTGGCAGCCGATGTGGCTCACCAGCAGATGATAATTGCCAGGGCACAGGTATTGCAACGCAAACCTGCCCATAGAATCGGCTTCTTCGCCGGCGCCTGTCTCCTCCACAAAAACAGTAGCATAAGCCAGGGGGGCTCCTGAAAAGTGGTCGTAAATGCGCCCCGAGAGCGTACCTTGGCAAGAAGCATCCTGAGCGCCCGCAACTGTAGCGACCAACAGCGCTACCAGCAGCAAAACCATAATTTTGTACATAGTCCTTATAGCATACATCAACATGATCGGTGCCGCCCCTTAACAGAGTTGGCGATATGGAGACGATATAGGGGCAAAATTCTTACCATAGCCCCGCGCCAACTCTAATGAAGAACGACGCCGATCCGGATAAAATCAATACCAAGCTTACTGTATCGTCACGGGGAAGTCTACTTCAATGTCGGTTTCACCCCCGGCATTGGCTATGTTGCCTTCCTTGACATCGCTACCAGCTTTATTGGGCTCGTGGCGCAGGGTGATTTTGAGCGTACCGCTACCAGCGCCACCGGCCACCACTTTCGACTTCAGGCCTACGGGATTACCGTCGGCGTCGGCGTCGTCATAGGTAACTGTGAGGGTAATGCCCGTGGCGGCAAAGAAGAACTGGTGAGCTTCATCTTCTTCCTCGATTTCCTCGGTGATGCTTTCTGAGGGGTTTTCCGACTCGTTTAAGAGGTCGAGCTCGCCATTGTAGGTCACGCCCGCTGTCAGCGTACCGCCCGTAATGACCGGAGCATTGCCGCCGTCGCCGTCGAGGTCTTTGAAACTTAGCACCACCGGCGTACCTCCGCCTGCGGGCGTGAGCGTATACGTGAGGGTGGTTATGAGTTCTTCTTCATTGGGAGGAGTGGGATCGTCTTTGCAGGCGTTAAACAATACAACACCACTGGCTACCAGTAAAAAGGCAATTTTTTGTGCAAACTTCATAGAAAATGTGCTTTAAAAGAGGAACATTGTTGTCTACAGGTCAAGATTCATGAATCTTGGCCTGGACAACTACAAATAAAAGCAATTGACCAGCGCACAGCCCGGAGGGGGCCGTTCGGCGCCTACAGATGCGCTTTCGCCGAGTTGGCGAAAGCGCTGCGGAAACCCATATTCCGAATCAGCGCAGCGCGGGTGGGCCTCTCAAAAAGAAATGCCATGTGGAAGCTATTGTGGGCGCCACCCGACGGAATGCAGGGTGCGTTCGGCCCGGGATGGCCGGATCGGCCGTCGGCAGGATGGCCGTTAATGGCGAATAACCCGGCAGCGTATGATCGGGCCAGGTACAGCTTAGTTCGAGGGGCGCCAGGTGAGCCGGGTGTTGACAGCCCGCCTCAGCATCGGCGTGGAATATGCGGCGGTGACAGGGGTCGCGCTCCGCTTCTGCCGAATGTGCCCGTTCATGGCGGTGGTGGTTATGAGCGAGCGCGTGGGCTGCGGCAGGGCCGTACTGCCCCAACAGATACAACAACGCCAACACCAGCGCGACGTACGCGGGCTGATGATTGCGCCTCTGGTTTGTTGCTGCCCTTTTCATTCGTTTTATAAAAGGCGCAAGAACGGCATTTTGTTGCAATAATGCAACACTATTGCATTATTGCGGCATATAGCCGTCTGTTTTTGCTCAGCCAAGTCGGGCTCAAGGGGGGTGCAGGCTTGTGCTGCGCGACGGGTATACTCGGCGGCTCTGAGCAGGCGTTAAGGGTTCAATAAAAGGCCTATTATAGTTCATTTTGGTCGGACCAGGGGGCGCAGCGGTATGGCTGCGGCCGCTGACGGCCCCTAAAGGGACGGCAGTGGCCGCAGCCATAAGAGCGGAGCACCCGGCGCCGCGCAGTATGCCCCTTGGATGTGGATGCTATGCGGCGGGGCCCATAAAAAAATATAACTTCTTTTGTGATCTGTTTCGGAACCAAAAAATTATGTGATGGCGTCTGGACTTATAAAAATTCGTGACTATACGCCCGCCGACCAAGCTGCGGTAATCCGGCTGTTGCAATGGAACACGCCGCGGTACTTTGCCCCCGAAGAAGAGGCAGATTTGCGGGTATACCTCCATGAGCACGCCCAGCATTATTTTGTAATGACAGCGAATGCCGGGGAGGTGGTAGGCTGCGGCGGCTATAACC
>CAYOTJ010000008.1:8402-19772 GCA_964406855.1 uncultured Saprospiraceae bacterium | reverse complement strand
GGACAAATGGCCCTGCGACTCAGGCTATCGCTGTTGATGAGCCGGGAACTTATGGCGTAGTAGCGACCAATGAATATGGCTGTCAAAGTCAGGTCGATCTCGCCGTGACCGAAATTGCGCTGCCTGTAGCCGATGGGGGCGATCCGGCGGCCTTGTCCTGTCGGGTTATCCAAACGGAATTAGGCGGCTTAAATACCAGCCAGGGCGCCGGGTTCAGCTATTTGTGGTCAGGCCCCGGCATTACGCCAGCCAACCAGCACTTAGCTTTCCCGGATGTAGACAGCGCCGGCGTTTACACCTTGGTGGTCACCGATGAGCTTCACAACTGCGTCAGCGCTCCGGCGACAGTTGTAGTAGATGATATCAGCAACCAGCCGGCTGCGGTGCTTCAGGTGCTTGATGCCTTGGATTGCACTACTTCTTCTGTGGTCATCAATGGCGGCGCTTCGGCTTCGGGCCCTGAGATCATTTACCAGTGGTACTACGCCGACCAGTCGGCCATTTTAGGCGCCAATGCCAGTCAGATAGAAGTGAGCTCGGCCCAAACTTATTATCTGCAAGTATTAGATACCATTACAGGTTGCGATAACATAGCCGCAGCGGAGGTGGAGATTTCTGTTGCCTATCCCCGCGCCAATGCCGGCCCCGATGGCCATATCGACTGCGACACGCCTCGGGCTACCCTCAACGGCTCAGGCTCTGAGGCGGGCCCCTCCATTTCTTACTACTGGTCTACGCCCAACGGCCTCATCGAGTCGGGCGCAAATGCCCCCGTTGCCGTTGCTGCTGCTCCAGGGGTTTACATCCTTTTGGTGGTGGATGACTTTAATGGCTGCCGCAATGTGGATACGGTGCGGGTTACTCAGAACATTCAGTTGCCAACTGCCATTGCCGGCGCCGATGCCGCCCTGGACTGCCTCAACGAAAGCGCGACCTTATCGGGGGCGGGCTCCAGCCAGGGCGCCGGATATACCCTTCAGTGGCTGCGCGACGGTATGCCGCTTGCGGGGGCCAATGGTCTGAATCTGCTGGTAGCCGAGCCCGGAACGTATACCCTTGTAGTAACCAACGAGCAAAACGGCTGCGTGGGCGCCGACGAAGCCCGGGTAACCCTTGATGAAGCCAAAGTAACCGGCCTCAGTTGGGTGGCCGATACGCCTACCTGTTTCGGCGATACCGATGGCAGCATCCTGCTCACAGGGGTTGAAGGGGGGACGCCGCCTTATGTATACAGCCTCAATGGCGGCGCCTTTGGTCGCTCGGCGGTATTTCCGCAGTTGGGGTCGGGGATGTATAACCTCATGGTTCAGGATGCCAATGGCTGCGCTTACCAGACTGTCATAACGGTGCCTGCTGCCAACAACCTGCGCGTAGACCTGGGGCCGGACCAGAACATTGAGCTGGGGCAGCTTGCAGACGTAGTTGCCGAGATCAATATCGATTCTGCGGCCATCCGCCAGTTGCGCTGGCAGACGGTGGCTGAGCTTCCCTGCAGCCATTGCCTGCGACAGCTTGACCTGGCCCTGCTGGAATCGACCCAGTTTTTCATCCGAGTGGTGGATGAAAACGGCTGTGTAGCCGAAGACCGCACTACGGTGTTTGTGCGCAAGGAGCGCAATGTGTATGTGCCCACTGCTTTTTCGCCCAATGGCGACGGCATCAATGACGCCTTAGTGGTTTATGCGGGCCGGGAGGTGGAGCGGGTGGTATCGTTCAAGGTTTTCAATCGCTGGGGGGAATTGGTCTTCAGCGCCGCCGACTTTAAGCCGGGCGCTTTCCTTTTTGGTTGGGATGGAAGCTACCGGAATCAAATGCTCAACCCGGCTGTATTTGTCTGGGTGGTGGAAGTGGAATTTGCCGGCGGCGACAGGGAGCTGTATAAAGGCGATGTAAACCTTATGCGCTGATGAGAGAGGCGCTCATCGGAATAGAGGGCAGGTGTTAAGCGGGGTATCGGACCAGGGGGCGCAGCGGTATGGCCTGCTACCCGGCTGCTCTCAAGGCAGCCGGGTAGCAGGCCATAAGAGCGTAGCACCCGGCGCCGCGCAGGATGCCCGTTGGAGATAAATGTTATGCGGCGGGGCCCCAAAAAAAACTTATACCTGCCGGCATTGATAATCAGTAGGCGTATGTTCTTTGCATGGGTTGCAAAAGATTATTGACTAAAATTTGTTCGTTCGGCGGAATAATTAGTACCTTTCATGCGAAGCAAAACAGAACAAGCCGACATGAAAGTACTGCACGTAAGTGCCGAATGCTATCCGGTGGCCAAAGCCGGCGGATTGGGCGATGTAGTGGGCGCACTCCCCAAATATTTAGCGGTTCACGGCCAATCGGCGGGTGTTGTCCTGCCCAAGTATGACCTCAAATGGGTGAGGAATCACCGTTTTACGCCCATTTATCGGGGGGCTGTACGGCTTCATCACGACTATGTGCCGTTTGCCATTGAGAAGGAGGCCGACGATAGCTTAGGTTATCCGCTTTTTGTGGTTAATATTCCCGGCCTCTTCGACCGCCCCGGCATTTATGCCGACCCTGGCGGCTGGGGCTATGGGGATGAAGTAGAGCGCTACATTTGCTTTCAGCAGGCCATATTGCAGTGGATAGCGGCTTCTCCGGGCCGGCCGGAGGTATTGCATTGCCACGACCACCACACCGGTCTGATCCCGTTCATGATCAAGTATTGCCCGGAGTATCGCTCTCTGGCCAACATACCTACGGTTTTTACCATTCACAATGGCCAGTATCATGGCGCTTTTAGTTGGCAGAAACTATACCTTCTGCCTTTTTTTGAAGCGGCAGGGCGCGGCCTGCTCGACTGGAACAATACCATCAACCCCTTGGCGGCGGGTATTAAGTGCGCCTGGCGCGTGACCACCGTCTCGCCCAGCTACCTGCGGGAGTTGGCCGAATCGTCCAATGGCTTAGAGCATCTGATCCGGCATGAGTGGCACAAGTGCAGCGGCATCCTCAATGGTATTGATGCCCAGGTGTGGGACCCCCATACCGACCAATACCTCTCGCGCACGCTTCAGGGCGACCACGATTTGGAAGCTTTTAAGCGCGACAATAAGCTGGCCATTGCCCAGCAAACGGGCCTCAATCCGGCCTTGCCGATGATGACCTTTATCGGCCGGCTGGTAGGCGAAAAAGGCGCGGATTTGCTGCCCGACCTCTTCCGCCGGGTATTAGCGAGCGGTATGCGGGTTGGCTTTGCGGTGCTGGGCACCGGCGAGCCCTGGGTGGGGGAGGCCCTGCGCCAGGTGGCCTTTGCTCATCCTGATCGATGCGCTGTGGCGTTGGAGTACAATGAGAACCTCGCTCACTTGCTCTATGCCGGCTCCGACTTTCTGCTCATGCCATCGCGCGTGGAGCCCTGCGGCCTCAACCAGATGTACGCCATGCGCTACGCCTCCATCCCCATTGTGCGGCGGGTAGGCGGCCTCAGCGATACCGTGCCCGATGTGGGCGAGCCCGATGGCGGCGGCCGGGGGTTCCAGTTCAGCCATTTTAGCGTTGAGGATGCCTTCTTGGCCATCTACCGGGCTGCCGACTTTTACCACAACAGCGGGCGCGTAGCCGAACTTCGCGACCGCATCCGGCGTATCGATTTTAGCTGGGAGCACGCCTCTTTGGCTTATGTGCATATTTATTCAGAATTAACCTCGTAATCATCGGACGTAACCTATACCGAAATGAGAAGAAGTTCCAGATTTACAGATGTCTATGGCGGCGTCATAGGGCTCATACTCGGGGGCGGCGCCGGCTCTCGCCTTTATCCGCTTACCAGCCAGCGATCTAAGCCTGCTGTGCCCATAGGCGGTAAGTATCGCCTTATCGACATCCCCATTTCCAATTGCCTGAATTCGGGAATCCGCCGCATGTTTGTACTTACCCAGTACAACAGCGCGTCCCTCAACCAGCACATCAAAAACACGTATATATTCGACCATTTCAGCCAGGGGTTTGTAGATATACTTGCCGCCGAGCAGACGCCCGCCAGCGATAAGTGGTTTCAGGGTACGGCCGACGCTGTACGGCAGTCGATGCACCACTTGCGCAACCACGAGCACGACCACGTGCTCATCCTTTCGGGGGATCAGCTCTACCAGATGGATTTTAAACTCATGGTAGACTATCACCTCGAAAAAAAGGCCGACCTCACCATTGCCACCATCCCCGTGGTGGCCCGCGATGCACCCGGGTTTGGCATTCTCAAGGTGGATGAAAAGGGCATGATCAACAGCTTTATCGAAAAGCCCCAAACCGATCAGTTGCCCGATTGGCAGTCGGCTGTTGAAGAAAAATACGCCCGGCGCGGCCAGCATTATTTAGCGTCGATGGGTATTTATCTCTTCTCGCGGACCTTCCTCGACCGGCTTTTTGAAGAAAACCCCGAAGCCACCGACTTCGGCAAGGAGATTATTCCTTATGCCATCGAACAACAGCACCGGGTGGCCAGCTACGCTTTCGATGCCTACTGGACCGATATTGGTACCATTCGCTCTTTCTTTGAGGCGAATATCGCCCTTACCGATCCCATTCCGGCTTTCAACCTCTTTGATAACGACAAACAGATCTTCACCCGTCCGCGCCTGCTGGGGCCTTCCAAGGTCTTTGGCACTTGGTTCAACCAGGCCATCATCGCCGACGGCTGTATCATTCATGCCAAACAGATCGACCGCTCCATTGTGGGTATACGCTCACGGGTGGGCTCGGGCACCGAAATATCCAATGCCATCGTGATGGGCAACGACTCTTACGAGACGCTTCAGGAGATGGGCAATCTTCAGGATCGCCCCCCTATGGGCATTGGCAAAGACTGTTACATCCGCAACGCCATTATCGATAAAGACGCCCGTATCGGGAACAATGTTCGCATCCACGGCGGCGCATCCTTAGTCGATGTCGAAATGGATACTTATGTCATTCGCGACGGCATCATTGTGGTGAAAAAAGGCGCCGTGCTGCCCGATTTTACCCACATCGGCATGTCTATGTAGCTTGTTGCTGCCTGTCATAAGATCGAATAAAAATAAGTTGCCCCAGGCCATCTCCATTGGTCTGGGGTTTGTTTTTTTGGGCTGCGCCCGACTGCGTTTTAACTATTTTGAAAAAATATTCGGTAGCGGCAATCCAAAAAATCAGGCACTACCGTAAGTAGGTTACAACCAAGCCTATGATGCAGGTTGCCCAAACAAATAGACTTCTGAAAGTGGTCAAAAAAAACTGAATCTGGTTACTCTGGTTAGACAGGGTGTTTTTATCCCCCGTTTTGTTTTCGTTTGTACAGGTTTATCCCTTAAGAAAGCGGTTTTTGAAAGGAAAGGGGCCGAAGTTTTTCGGCGCCCTTTTTTTGTTTACCTTAGCGCTAACCAAGACCTGTATGTTATGCCTGATCACACTGAGTTTTTCCTTCGACCGCGGCGGGTGTACGCTTTGCTGGTAGGCATAGATGCCTATCGGGCCGATGTAGTGCTTAATGGGCGGACTGCTTTTGCGCCGCTGCGGGGTTGCGTGGCCGATGTGATGGCGGTAAAAAACTGGATAGAGAAGCGCCCGGGCTTAGCTGCCGAGGTACTGACGCTAACCAACGGGCAGGCTACCAAAGGCGCCATAGCGCAGGCTATGGACGAGCATCTGGGGCAGGCTCAGGAAGGGGATACGGCGCTGTTTTACTTCTCGGGTCACGGAGCGCTGGAGGCCGCCGACCCCCGGCTTTGGCCTTCGGAAACAGATGGGCGATTAGAGAGCGTGGTATGCTATGCGGATGGGCAGGCGCAGGCCGACTGGCTGCTGGCCGATAAAGAGTTGCGCTGGCTAATAGGCCGGCTGTGGGCAAAGACACGGGCGCATATTGCGTTGGTTTTCGACTGTTGCCATAGCGGCGACAATACGCGTTTGGATCGGGCAATACCGAGGAGGGCCTATCCGGGGGCTGTGTTTCCAGTTAGACCCTGGTCTGATTTTTTATTTGCCTCATCACTGGACGCCGCTGATGTAGCGGCTAAGCCTATAGATGAAGTGTTGCCGCCGGGGCGCTATGTGCAGTTGAGCGCCTCGGAGAGCAATGAGGCTGCCGTGGAGGTCGCCGGTCGGGGCGTGTTTACCAAGGCCTTGTTGGAGTCGCTAGATCCGGTCGGCGCCTTGCCCGATTACAGGCAACTGAACAGCCAGGTGCGGCAGCGCCTGCGGCATCGGTACAGCCAGCGGCCCCGGTTGTACGCGCCCGAAGCAGAAGACGCGGCCCAGGCTTTTTTGGGCGGGGAAGTGGCTGATGCGGCGGGTTGGATAACGATGGTCTACCAGCCAGCCGGAGGCGGGCATTATGTGGCGCTGGCCGGAGCGGCGCACGGCCTGAAAGCCGGCCATACGGAGGTATGGGCGGAGGCGGAGCCGGCGCTGACACCGCTGCGGGGCATGGTCGAGGAGGCGCAGTTGGATGAGGCTAAGGTGAATTGGTCGGCTGCGGATGCAGCGCTATTGGGGCAGGCGCCCCGGCAGGTGCGCGTAGCGGGTACGTATAGCGCCAAACTAAGGTTGTACTTAGATGGAGGGGATGATGAGGCGGTTTTTGAGCCGCTGATGGAGGAATGGCCCGCCAACTGGCAGCTATGCGATGAGGAGCAGGCGGCGCAATATGCAATTTATGGGCGCGAGGGCTGGTGGTGGCCGGCGGCTCCTGCCGACCCCAACCGGCCATTGGCGCAGCCTTTGCGCGCCGCCAATCCGAAATCAATCTATGAGTTGAGGCGCTATTTGGCGCAAATGGAGCGCTATCATTTTTTGCGGGATGAGCTGGCGCCTGCGTCGGGGCAGTCGTTGCCGGAGTCGTTGCTGGGGTTGGAAGCTTTTATTTATGATGTAGCTGCCGGCCCGACCGAGTTACTGCCCCGAACCGAGGCCGGCTGGACGCTGGACTACGAGCCGATACCCCAAGGCGGGAAGCGCGAGATAGGTATAGCCATCACCAACCTCGGGGATGAAGATTTGTATGTGGCGGCTATTATTTACGGGTTTGACTTTTCGGTAAACCCTACCTATCTGCTGCCAACAACCATTATGCTGGAAGCCGGCGAACGCAAATGGCTGCGCGACCATAAGTCGGCTTACATCAAGCTGGAACAAGACCCCCGGGTTTACTGGTACCATTGGCCGGCGGCTTCCGATACCGTACAATTTGTGATGAGTAATGCGCCCTTCGACCTGAGCTGGATGAAAATGGAAGGGCTGCCCGGCCCCCTGGCGCCGGGCGGCCCCCTGCGCGCCGGCCGCGACAGTCTGCCCGGTTGGGCCGACCGACTGAGCGGCACGCGCTGGAACGTGGTAAATGTGAAGCTCAATTTGCGCAACCCCTGGTATGGCGCTATGCCTGCCGCCGACAGTTACTTCCCCGTTGGCGGCGAGGCTGCGGCCTGGTGGGCGCGCTGGGCATAATCAAAGACCCAGCGGAGCGCGGCGACCCACCTCTGAGGCGGCGTTGTGGCTCCAGTAGTCGTCGAGTACGGTATGCTTGCGGCGCGCGATGGAAGTGCGCTTTTGTTCGTCGAAAGAGGGATGGGCGTCCTGCCATCCTTCGATGTAGTAAGGAGGCTTGGCGCTGAAGACGATTTCGAGCCGGCGGTCGAGCTCGGGGAACTCCATCCGGTATACTTTCAGCATCTCTCCGGTAAAATCTTTGCCGGTATAGTCGCCTAAGCTGATGTTGACCTCATAGGCGGCGGCATTTTTATGCATTAGCCTTAGATAGCTCAGTGAAGGAATCATCAGTTGTTTGCCTGTGGGCAGCGCCTGCCAGTTCATGCGAATGCGGTTGAAGAGCTCGTCTTCGAGTATGGCGGCAGGCAGTTTTTCCTGCTGATCGCCTTCCGACTCGAAGTACGACAGGGTGTTCATGGCGTATCCGTCTTCCCGGAAGTTGAGTTGCCCAAACACGTGGCCGCACCAATCCTGCACGGAAGTTGTGGTTTTGAGGGTAAAGGGAAACTCGGCCGTCTTTACGGGCGTAAAGGTCGAGGTCATGATGGAGTAATCATAGATGCCCGTGGTAAAGCGGCGGATAAAGTTGGTTTTGAGGACGCCGGTAGAGTTGGGGTTGCGGTAGCGGTCGTTTTTCACCTGGCGGTCGGTGAGGAAGTCTTCGGTCACCTGAATGAGGATGGCCTGGCCGGGGTGGAGGTCGCGGTAGCGGTTTTGGCTGAGTTCGTAGGTGCTGATCTCAGCTTTGCCCTGATGCCAGTAGGGGTCGAGGTTGTTCGCCGTTTTGCCGAAAGCCGACATAGGGGTAGGGGCTGCGGCCAACGAGGCCGTAGCCGTTGGCGCTGCGGGAGCGGTGTCGGCGCCCGATTGGCAGGCGGAAATCAGCAGGCCGAGGGCCAGCGCAATGGCAAAAGGAGATATTCTGATCATGGCGGATGGTTTTTCGTACATCTAAAGTCAATGCTACGCCTTATAATACGAATGCCGGGGGGCTTTGGTTTACAGGCGCCCCGCAACCGGCCAGGACAGGCACTGAAATTGTGCAAAAATTTTTGACTACCGTAAAAAGTCCTATCTTGAAGCCCAAAATACAGGTTATGGAACGCCACATAGACGGCTGGCACAGCCCACGCCTCAACAAGCACATGGAAATTGCTACGTATGGGCATTATGGTTTTTCGCTACTCTTATTGCCTACGGCTGCGGCCGACTATTTAGAGTACGAACGTTTTTTGCTCATCGACGCCATTGCTCCCTATATTGATGCGGGCAAAGTGAAGGTCTTCTCCATCAACAGCATCAACTCCGAAAGCTGGCTCAACAGCAAAATGCACCCCCGGCACAAGGCCATACGGCATACTCAGTTCAACGACTATATCTATCACGAGGTGATTCCCTACATCAAAGGCAAAACCAGCGAAGATACGCCCATCATCACTTGCGGGGCTTCTTTTGGCGCTTTGCACTCGATGAACCTCTTCCTCAAGCGCCCCGACCTCATCAATGGCGTCATCTCCATGAGCGGCGATTATAACCTGAGCACCTACACCAAGGGCTATCACGATCAGGATGTATACTTTAACTCGCCTATGGAGTATTTGCCCAACCTCAACGATGAGTGGTTTTTGTCGCGCATCCGTGCCAGTGGGCATATTCATATCCTTACAGGGCAGGGCGATTGGGAGCATCCGGAGGCGTCGCGCCGCTTCAGCGCCGTGCTGAGCAGCAAGGACATCCCGCATGAGCTTGATCTTTGGGGCTTCGATATGCCGCACGATTGGCCCACCTGGCGCAAGATGCTGCCTTATGTACTGCAAGCCAAGTTTTAACAGGCTTATTTCTGAAGTTTTTGTCATCGGGAATTTACCATGTTGCAAAACTGGCTTGAACCAGCCGACCCGGCTGCGCTGGGCGTAACTGCACTGCCCGAATACGCTTTTGGGCGGCAAGTGCGCTTTTTTTCGTCTGCTGCTGATCTGAGCGATGTTCAGATTGGCCTTATTGGCATCGATGCGGCTACGGCCAATGCCGTGCGGACCGAGTTGTATCGACTGTGCTGGGCTACGGAAGGGCTGGTGTTTGCCGATCTGGGCAATGCGCGCAAGTCAAGCCCTGACTTCCTCACTTCTTTGCTGCGCGAACTCCTTGACGGCCGGATTTTTCCCTTACTTATCGGGGATGCGCCCCAGGCGTTACAGTCGCTTTACCAGGCTTTTTTGGCAGGGCATGATTTGCCCAGTTTGGTTTGCGTCGATGACCGGGCGCCCTTTAGCCTCCAACCGGATAAGTCGCCCGAACACTACCTAAACATCGCTTTGCATAGGCGCGCCCGGCTCTTTTCTATGGGCCTGATCGGCTTGCAGGCCCACTTCGTGCCCCCGCCGGTATTCGACTGGTTGGAGCGTCATCATTACGAATGTGTTCGCCTGGGGCGGGCGCGGGCTGAGCTGGCCGAGCTGGAGCCGCTGCTTCGGGATGCCGATCTCTTGGGTTTTCACCTGCGGAGCCTCAAAAATGCCGATGCGCCTGCGCAGCGCGACGCCTCGCCCAGCGGGTTCACCCTTGAGGAAAGCTGCCAACTGTGCCGCTATGCAGGCATGAGCGATAAACTTCGGGCTTTTAGCCTCTATGGGTTTGATGCCGAGGCCGGAACACCTGCCGAAGTGCAGCGCACCATACAGGGCATGGCCCAAATGATCTGGTATTTTGCCGAGGGCTTCTACAATCGCAAAAGCGACTACCCGGCTACCAATGAAGGGCTTACCGAATACATCGTCGATTCCAAGAGGCGCGATGGCCAAATCGTCTTCTGGAAGAGCAACAAAAGCAGCCGCTGGTGGATACAGGTGCCCGTCAGGACGGCCCGAAAGTACGACCGCCATCGGCTCATCCCTTGTAGCTACAGCGACTACGTTCGGGCGTGTAACGACGAGCTGCCCGACCGCATTGTCAATGCCTTTAAACGCTTCTGATTGTCTATGATTCCTCACTGGCTGGAAAGAACAGTGTTGCTGGTTGGCCCCGAAAGGCTGGAGCGCCTCATTGGCGCCCGGGTGTTGGTGGTAGGCTTAGGCGGCGTAGGCAGCTTTGCCGCCGAATTTCTGGGCCGGGCCGGAATAGGTCGCCTCACCTTAGTAGACGGCGATAGCGTAGACCCCACCAATAAAAATCGGCAGTTGGTAGCGCTCGACTCTACCGTCGGCCTGCCCAAAACGGAGGTGATGCGCGCCAGGCTTATGGACATCAACCCCGAACTCGACCTGCACATCATAGCGCACTTTCAGGAGCCCGACGATATGGAGCGCCTGATAGCCGATGGTTATGATTATGTACTCGACTGTATCGATAGCATACAGCCCAAACAACTGCTCATCGAAACCTGTCAGCGCGCCGGCGTTCGCTTCATCAGCGCTATGGGGGCCGGAGGCAAGACCGACCCCGAGCGCGTGCGCATCACGCGCATGAACCAGACCAAAAACTGCCCTTTTGCCCAGCAGATTCGCCGTACCATGCGCCGACAAGGGCATCCCGTCGATTTTTGGGTAGTATCCTCCGACGAAGAGACAGAACGCAACTCCCTGCGCCTCACAGATGGCAGCCGATATAAAAAATCCTTTTATGGCACCATCTCTTTTATGCCTGCCCAGTTTGGGCTGCTGATGGCCGCCCACGTCATTCGAGAGCTCATGGCTACAGAGCCGTAGGGCCGGCCATAAACCCAAGCGGCCAAAAAAGCGTTCTTTTGGCGATGCAAATAGGTTCAATTGCCGCCGAGGCGGCGTATCTTTGCGGCGCATTTCACCAGCAAATTTCATGAGCGAACAAATCAAACACGAGTGCGGCGTGGCCCTCATCCGACTTCGCCAGCCGTTGAGCTATTACTACGAAAAG
>CAYOTJ010000008.1:5151-8392 GCA_964406855.1 uncultured Saprospiraceae bacterium | reverse complement strand
ACGAAAAGTACGGTTCGGCCTTTTATGGCCTCAATAAACTGCGGATGTTGATGCAAAAACAGCGCAATCGGGGCCAGGATGGAGCCGGTATGGCCACCCTAAAACTCGATGTCGCTCCGGGCGATAAGTACATCAGCCGCAAGCGCAGTATCGCCCCCAACTACTTAGACGACCTCTTTGAGCAGATATTTCGCCACTTTAAAGACCTGCCCGCCGAAAAACTCGAAGACCCAACATGGCTCAAGGCCAACAAACCCTACATGGGCGAGTTGTTGCTGGGGCACCTCCGCTACGGCACCCACAGCTCCAATACCATCGAAACCTGCCATCCCTTTTTGCGCCAGAACAACTGGATCACCCGCAACCTCATCTTAGCCGGCAACTTCAACCTCACCAACGTCGATATGCTCTTCAATGAGCTCATCGAACTCGGCCAGTACCCCAAGGAAAAGTCGGATACAGTGACGGTGATGGAAAAAATCGGCCACTTCCTCGACGACGAGGTGCAGCGCCTCTTTACCTGGTTTAAGCCCGATGGCTACGACAACAGAGAAATCAGCGAACTCATCGCCAAAAATCTCGATATCCAGCGCCTGCTGCGCCGCGCCAGCAAAAAATTCGATGGCGGCTATGTGATGACCGGCATGCTGGGGCATGGCGACGCCTTCGTCATGCGCGATCCCAACGGCATCCGGCCCGCTTTCTTCTACGAAGACGACGAGATCGTGGCCGTAGCCAGCGAGCGCCCGGCCATACAAACGGCACTGGAAGTACACATCAGCAAAGTACACGAGCTCACGCCCGGCCACGCCCTCATCATCAAAAAAAATGGAGAGCATAGCGTAAAGCCTTTTATAGAGCCTCGCCCCAGAGCGGCATGCTCTTTCGAGCGCATTTACTTCAGCAGGGGCAACGACCGCGATATCTACATGGAGCGCAAAGAACTGGGCCGTCGCTTAGCCGACCCCATACTCCAATCCATTCAGTACGATTTCAAACACACCGTCTTCTCTTTTATCCCCAATACCGCCGAAACGGCTTTCCTGGGCCTCATGGAAGGGGTTGAAACAGCCCTCAACCAATACAAGCAGGAGAAAATTCTCAAACTTACCGAAGACCTCAAACCCGCCAAACTCGAAAAAATCCTCAACCTTCGCGCCCGGGCCGAGCGCCTCGTGGTCAAAGACGAAAAACAGCGCACCTTTATAGCCGATACCACCGCCCGGGGCAGCATGGTGTCGCATGTATACGACGTCACCTACGGGGTTGTAGAAAACGAAAAAGATACCTTGGTACTACTCGACGACTCCATCGTGCGCGGCACCACCCTGCGCGACAGCCTCATCCAGATCGTCGCCCGCCTGCGCCCCCGGAAGATCATCATTGTGAGCTCGGCGCCCCAAATCCGCTACCCCGACTGCTACGGCATCGATATGTCGAAGATGGGCGAGTTTGTCGCTTTCAAAGCGCTGGTGGCCTTAGCCAAAGAGCAGGGCAAAGAGCATCTGCTGCGGGAAACCTACGAGCGCTGCCAGGCTTCCATGCTATTGCCGCTGGAGGAAGTGCAGAACGAGGTGGTGGCCCTTTATGATGAGTTTGACTACGAGGACGTTTCCCGCAAAGTGGCCGAAATCATCACCCCGCCCAACATCAAACCCAAAGTAGAGGTCATCTATCAAACCGTCGATAACCTCCGCGAGGCTTGCCCCAACAACAACGGCGACTGGTACTTCTCCGGCCGATACCCCACGCCCGGCGGCTGCCGGGTGGCCAATCGCGCCTTCATTTATTATATGGAGGGGCGCAACGAAAGAGCTTATTAAGCACTTGACAACCATTTGTATTTATTTACCTTTACGCGATTTTTCCACCTATCCAATAAATAAACAAGGTATCATGACGTCATCCCCATTCTTTCGTCGCAGCGCCGGATGGATACTGGCTGTTGTATGTTTGTTGGGCCTGCTCCCTCGCTTACAAGCCGCCCACCCCGAGACGCCTGTATTGGCTTCCAATCAAACCAGCGTCGCATGGTCGCCCGATGGCCGCCAGGTAGCCGTTACCTTCGGCGACGGCCGCTTAGCCATCTTTACCCCGGGGCGCAATCAACCCCAGTGGCTCATTGAAGAGGCTACCGGCTCCGGTCTTTTCTGCGTCGACTGGTCGCCCAATGGCCGCCAACTCGCTGTGGGCGGCCAAACCTCCGTACAAATATGGAATGCCGCCGATGGCAGCGTAGCCGGCACTTTAGCCCACGATGACTACGTGCGCGATGTAGCCTGGTCGCCCGATGGCCGTCAGGTGGCCGCCGCTTCCGATGATAAACTCACCTGGCTCTGGGATGTAGGCCGCCAAACCGTGCGCTACAAACTCAGCGGACATACCGACTGGGTGCGGGCCGTCGCCTGGTCGCCCAACGGCGCTCAGGTCGTTACGGGCTCCGACGACGGCAAAGCCATCGTATACAACACCAACGAAGGCACTACCGCCCTCATCCTCGCCGCACACACCGACTATGTCCGCGACGTCGACTGGGCCCCCGCCGGCAGTTCCATCGTCACCGTCAGCGACGACCAGCAAGTCATCATCTGGAACGCTAAAACGGGCGTCGAAACCCGTCGCCTCTCCGGAGGCCACGCCAACTGGATCATGGCCGTAAGCTGGTCGGCCGACGGCAGCAAATTGGCTACCGGCGATATGACCGGCAAAGTAACCCTCTGGAACCCCAATACCGGCGCTCGCCAAAGTTCATTCGAGGGCGGAGCAGAAGGCTTAACCGCCATACAGTGGTCGCCCGACAACCAAAAACTCGCCATCGCTCTGATGTCGGAAAAAGTCAGCGTATGGTCGGCCGCCGGCACCGTACAAAACTACTGGAACGTCCCCGATGTAGAAGGTATGGATGGCTATGATGATACCATGGCCGATCAGGAAATTGTAGACCCCGTACTCTCTCAGTCCGACGTAGCCTGGTCGCCCAATGGCCGCCAACTCGCCGTAGCTTTCAGCGACGGTCGGCTCGGCCTCTTTACCCCCGGTCAGGCACAACCCCGCTGGATCGTCGAAACGGCGCCAGGCACCAGCCTCTTCGCGGTGGCCTGGTCGCCCGATGGCAGCCACATCGCCGCCGGTAACGAAAACTCCACCCGCGTCTGGAATACATCCTCAGGCAAGCTTATCGCCGAGATGGCCCAGAACGACTACGTGCGCGATCTGGCTTTCTCCCCCGACGGCCAATACC
>CAYOTJ010000008.1:0-5141 GCA_964406855.1 uncultured Saprospiraceae bacterium | reverse complement strand
CCTCGCCGCCGCCTCCGACGACGGCATCACCTGGGTGTGGAATGTAACCACTCAAAACCTGCGCTACAAACTCAGCGGCCATACCGACTGGGTGCGCGGCGTATCCTGGTCGTCCAATGGCAAACAAATTGCTACCTGCGCCGACGATGGCTCCGTACTCGTATTCAACGCCGGCACCGGCCTGCTTGAGCGCACCCTCAGCGGGCATACCGACTATGTGCGCGACCTGGCCTTCTCTCCCGACGGCTCCAAAATTGTCTCCGTCAGCGACGACCTCCAGGCCATCATCTGGGATGCCGCCACCGGAGCTACCCTGCGCCGCCTCACCGGCAGCCACGAAAACTGGATGATGTCGGTAGCTTGGTCTAAAACCGGCAACCAAATCGCTACCGGCGATAACAACGGCCTCATCGTCATTTGGGACGCCAACTCAGGCCGCGCCACCGGTAACTTCCGCCCCGATGGCGAAAACTTCATCCAAAGCCTCGACTGGTCGCCCGACGGCCGCCAACTGGGCGTGGGGCTCACCAGCGAAAACCTCAAAACCTGGTCGGCTGCCGGTCAGGCACAATCTTCCTGGGTGATAACCATGCAGGGCCAATAGCGCCATAACAAACGCACAAACGGGGTGAAGACAGTATCGTTTGTCTTCACCCCGTTTTCTTTTTGGGCGTGCCCCCGGCCCCTGCCTTTGGCCATTATTCCCATCTATAGGCATATACCTTAGGCAGGGGCCGGGGTCGTGCTGTCCGCTCTTATGGGGCCGCCTTGCGAGTTTACCCCGTCAATGCAGTTTCCCCTGCGGCCCCATACCGCTTCCATCACTCACGCGGGCCGCCAACTCCCTTTGCCGATTCTTCCTCTTATCGCGTCGAACGCCATTATAAAAACATCACCTTCAAGGCCTGCCAGAGCGCTGAAGCCTTGGCATTATCGCCCCGGGCGCGATCAGCCCGGATTTCGGACAGCGGATGACACCACAACAGGTTGAGGCCGCCAATGCGGGTAGGGGCGTAGGGCGATAGCGCAGCCCGGATACCCGCCCGGGCAGGAGGCAACCCAAACAGCAGGGCCGTATGGCACTGACGCTCGCTGAGCAGCGCCGCCAATGGTAGGCTTCCTTCGGGCAAAAGTTGAACCAAGGCTACTTTTTCGCTCATGGGCGTCAACTGTGCCGCCTTTAAAATGTTCTCCAAATACCCAATGTCGGCCTCCCGATCGGCTTCTGCACCGGCCAATACGACCATAATGCCTTGATTGGCATAACCTTCCACCATCTGCGGAGCCTCAGGATACGCAATAAGCTCAATGCCGGTTGATTTATCCACAAAACGATTATTTAGTAGCTCGACAAATATAAAAATTATATTCCGAATTGATGCAAGATACTTGCGCAATTTGAAATTTTTTTCATAACTTTGTGCAAATGAGAGCAATGAAGCATTCCATCCACATTACCAAAACGCAGCAGTCCCGCCTCGATTCGGTCGACTTCAGCAACATCCCCTTTGGCCGGGTTTTTTCCGACCACATGTTTGTAGCAGACTACAAGAACGGGCAGTGGGGAGATTACCGAATTGTGCCTTTTGGTCATTTTACCATTCACCCGGCTTCAATGGCGTTGCACTACGGCCAGGCCATTTTTGAAGGCATGAAAGCCAGCAAAACCAACGATGGCCAGCCAATGTTGTTTCGCCCCGAAATGCACGCCAAGCGCATCAACGCTTCCGCAGAACGCTTAGTGATGCCGCATTTCCCGGAAGACATGTTCGTTGAGGCCCTGCACATGCTGGTAGGCTTAGATGCCGACTGGATTCCAATGGAAGAGGGCAGCGCCCTGTACATCCGGCCGTATATGTTCGCTACCGACGAGTTCATTGGCGTGCGCCCCTCCGAAACGTACCGCTTTATCATCTTCACGGGGCCGGTAGGCCCGTATTACCCCAAGCCGGTGAAACTGCTGGTAGAGCAGCACTATGTGCGCGCCGTGCCCGGCGGCACGGGCGAAGCCAAGGCTGCCGGCAATTACGCAGGCAGTTTGCTGCCCGCTAAGCGCGCTCAGGAAAAAGGCTATGACCAAGTGATGTGGATGGGCGGCCCCAACATGGAGCTGATACAGGAAGTGGGCACCATGAATATCTTTTTCGTCATCGATGGCAAACTGGTTACCCCTGCTACCGACGGCGCCATCCTCAAGGGCATTACCCGCGACAGCATCATCCGCCTCATGCGCGACCAAGGCTATACCGTGGAAGAACGCCCCCTGTCTATCCGCGAAGTTGCCGCCGCTTATGAAGCCGGCAAACTTCAAGAGTGCTTTGGCGCCGGTACGGCCGCCGTGGTGAGCCACGTGTCCCACATCGCTTATGGCGATCAGGAAATGACGCTCCCCCCGGTCGACAACCGACCCATGGGCGAGTTTATCAAAGCCTACATCAACGGCATGCGCTCCGGTCGCATCGCCGATAAATATGGCTGGAATGTACCGGTAGAGGCAGCGGTAGAGGCTTAGTTCTCGTAACGCTTCGTTTTTATCTGGCCCCAACGCGCAATCTGTGTGTTGGGGCCAAATTTTTTTATGCCGGATCAAGTTGTTTTTCAATGAGCTACAAGTAGCGGTTAATTGCTCTATCAAAAATCTTGCCATTTTTAACAACAAAATCTCAACTATCCCGTAAAAGAGTGTATTATTGTATAGTATAATGGCACATCTTATGTAAGCCCATTGGCAACCCAAAACAACGACCGGAGCTATGCTAAAGCAAACGCTGAGCCAAAAGATGCTCCAAAAGCTGTCGCCCCAGCAGATACAACTCATGAAGTTGCTGCAAATACCGACAGCCATATTGGAGCAGCGCATCAAGGAAGAACTTGAGGCCAACCCTGCCTTGGAGGAAGGGGGCGCCGCCGAGTACGACGACGAAATGCCCGACGACCGCTTCTCCGGCGAAGACGATTCCTATGCCAACGGCAGCAGCGACGACGACACGCATGGCGAAGCCGCCGAAGACTACCGCAACGATGATTTTGAACTCGACGGTTATCTCCAGAATTTTATAGAGGAAGACCCCGTCTCTTATCAGGGGCAAAGCGAGGGCTACCAGGCCGAAGAAGAAAGGCAAACGCCCGTAGCCATAGAAAGCGATTTCCACGACTACCTCGAACAGCAGCTCGGTCTGCTCAACCTCGCCGATGAAAAATCGGAAGCCATCGCCCGCCAGATCATCGGCAGCATAGACGACGACGGCTATCTGCGCCGCGAAACCGAATCGATCATCGACGACTTGCTCTTTTCCCGCAATATCTTTGCCGAAAAGGCCGAAATCGATGACATGCTGGCCCAAATTCAGCGCTTTGACCCCCCGGGCGTGGGCGCTCGCGACCTGCGTGAGTGCCTGCTCATCCAATTGGAGCAAAAACTCAGCCTCTCAGCCAGCCTCACAGCCTATCAGGTACTCGATCTCAGGCTGGCCAGAGACCTCATTCGCGACCACTTCGAGGAGTTCAGCAAGAAGCATTACGAAAAGCTACAGCGCCAGCTCGATGTAGATGAAGACGATCTGAAAGCCGCTGTCGACGAGATACTCAAACTCAACCCCAAGCCCGCCAGCGGCTATAACGGCGGTAGCGCGGCCAGCAGGCAATACGTCATCCCCGATTTTCTCGTCATCAACCGGGATGGCGAACTGGAGCTGACCCTGCATTCTAAAAATGCCCCCGATCTGCGCGTCAACGATCACTACCGCGATATGCTGCGCGCCTACCGCAGCAGCGCCCGCGCAGGCAAAGCCTCACCCCGGCAAAAAGAAGCCGTACTCTTCATCAAACAGAAGATCGATTCGGCTAAGTGGTTTATCGATGCCATTCGCCAGCGCCAGGACACCCTCTTCAATGTCATGTACGCCATCATGCGGTACCAATACGACTACTTCCTCACCGGCGATCAAAAGCGCTTTAGGCCCATGATCCTCAAGGATATAGCCGATCTTACGGGGCTTGATATTTCAACAGTATCGAGGGTGGCCAACAGCAAATTTGTTCAGACGGAATTTGGCGTTCACCGCCTCAAAGAATTTTTCTCAGAGGGCTTGGCCACCAATGAAGGGGAAGAAGTATCTACCCTCGAAGTCAAAAAGGTACTCAAAGAATTTATCGACGCCGAGAGCAAGCGCAAACCCCTGAGCGATGAAAAGCTCAAGGATATGCTTCAGGAAAAAGGCTACGATATCGCCCGCCGTACGGTGGCCAAATACCGCGAACAATTGGGCATTCCCGTCGCCCGCCTGCGCAAGGGGCTCTAGGTTTCTAAAGGCCGCGTTAACGCCCCGCATTCAGCCGTTAAACATACGTTAAACTAAGGGGGCACCAACGCACAGCCCTTGTGCGAAGGCGTTTAATTGCTGAGTTTTACAGCGCCGGCCTTGCCATATACCTCCCGAGCAGTTGGTGACTTTCCGGCTCTGTTGCGTCGGAAAAATAGGCAAGCCGCTGAAAAAACATATTTTTGGACCCGTTTTAATCAAATGCAAGCCGTTATGAACTACCGTTCGATCTTTGGACTTTTTCTGGTCGCAGCGTTCACTTTGCTGAGCAGCGCGGCCGTACAGGCGCAAAAAATTGCCTACGTCGACATCGACCGCATCCTGGAATCGGTGAAAGAATACCAGGACGCTCAAACCGAACTCGACCGCCAGGCTTCCGTATGGCGCCAGGAAATTGCGCAGGAATACGACGTCATCAAAGGGATGTACAACCGCTATCAGGCCGAGCAGGTGCTGCTCAGCGAAGAGTCGCGCCGCCAACGCGAAGAAGAAATCATGAATAAGGAGAAGGCCGTGCGCGACCTTCAGCGCGAGCGCTTCGGCCCCGAGGGCGAGCTCTTCCGCCGTCGTCAGGAGCTCGTTAGGCCCATTCAGGACAAAGTTTATCGCGCCATTGAAGCCTATGCCGGCGAGCGCGGCTACGACTTCATCCTCGATAAATCCAGCGGTTCGGGTATGATCTTCGCCAACCCCCAATACGATAAAACCGACGATATTATCAGCCGTCTGCGCTAAAGTGGCTTAACAACGCGAAATTGTGCTACCTTTGCGCGGCTGATTTCTTTTGGTTCACTTAAATTTAACGACAAACATGAGAAA
>CAYOTJ010000007.1:18142-19876 GCA_964406855.1 uncultured Saprospiraceae bacterium | reverse complement strand
ACGGAAAAAGAGCAAGTCAAGATTCACAAATCTTGGCTTGGAGAACTATATATGGTATGCGCTGCCGGATAGCGCGGCGGGAAGGGCCTAAGCATCAACTTTAGCGGGGGCGGATGGTTTTATAGGAAAAGGAAATCTTATGCACGATCATGAAGGGGTAGCTACGCTGGGTGGCGGGTGTTTTTGGTGTGTGGAGGCGATTTTTCAGTTGCTGCCGGGCGTAGTATCCGTGGTGTCTGGTTATAGCGGCGACGGGCCGGATACGGCCAACTATGAGGCCGTATGCAGCGGCGCTACCCGCCATGCCGAGGTGGTGCAAGTGCGCTTTGATACGGCGGTGCTGAGTTATGAAGATGTGCTGAATGTGTTTTTCAGCACGCACGACCCCACTACCCTCAACAGGCAGGGCAATGACCGGGGGCCGCAGTACAGGTCGGTTATATTTTACCACAACGAGGAGCAGCGGGCTACGGCCGAGCGCGTAAAAGCAAGCACGGCCGCCGACCTGTGGGATGATCCTGTGGTAACGGAGATTGCGCCTTTTGAGGCTTTTTACCCGGCCGAGGATTATCACCACAACTATTACCAGCGAGTGGGCGACCGGAATCCTTACTGCTCGTTTGTAATTACGCCCAAGGTGGCCAAGTTCAGGAAAATGCTCAAGGGGTGATTAAGCTTTCTCCAGGGTAAACCCAAAGGTAGAGCCCAACTCCTGAGTACTGCGCACGTTGATGGTTTGTTTGTGGGCTTCTACGATGTGCTTGACGATGGAAAGGCCGAGGCCGGAGCCGCCCTGAGCGCGGGAGCGGCTTTTATCTGCGCGGTAGAAGCGGTCGAAGACGTGGGGCAGATGCTTGACGGCAATGCCAATACCATTGTCGGCTACTTCTACGAGGATGTATTTGTCCATATCGTAGAAGCCTACTTTGGTGCGGCCGCCGGGTTTGCCGTATTTGATGGAGTTGTGGAGGAGGTTGGTGAATACCTGGCGGATGCTTTCGCGGTCGGCGCGCACGCGAAAGCTCTGAGAGGCTCCGTCCTTCAATTCCAGGCTGATGTTGCGGTTTTGGGCCTTAAACTCCAGATCTTCCATAACCTCTTCGGCCAAGGCTTTGATGTCGAAGACCTGCATTTCGAGAATGAGCTCGCCTGATTCGAGCCGGCTGATGGCGCTGAGGTCTTCGACGATGGTGTGCAGGCGTTCGACGTTTTTGATGGCCTTTTGAAGGAAAGACATGTTAACGGAGGTATCCTCAAGGCCGCCATCGAGCAGGGAGTGTAGGTAGCCCTGGATGTTGAAGATGGGCGTTTTGAGCTCGTGGGAGATGTCGCCAACGAATTTGCGGCGGTATTCTGCCCATGATTTATATTTTTCGATCTCGTCTTCCTGGCGTTGGGCCCATTCATTAACCTCCCGCTCTACGTCTTCCATGACGTTGGAGGCGCCATCGATGGGCGCGTTTTTCTCTTGAGGGGATACTTTATGTTGGTGAATGGTTTTGTAGATGAGCTTGACCTTGCGGTAGATGTATTTTTTGATGTAGGCCAGCGCGATGAAGTAAGAACCTGCAAAAAGCAATACAGGCCAGAGGCTCCATAGCCAATGAAAGGTAGGCTGCATACCTGCCAGCAACCAAAACAGCGCCATACTAAGGGCGCCGGCCAATGTGGTAAAAAGGGCAATAAAAAAGGCAATCTGCCGGGGAGATGCGTTTTTAAGCATAACTAAAACTC
>CAYOTJ010000007.1:0-18132 GCA_964406855.1 uncultured Saprospiraceae bacterium | reverse complement strand
AATTTATAGCCGATGCCCTTAATGGTACGGATATAGTCGTCGCCGATTTTTTCCCTCAACTTGCGGATGTGGACATCGATGGTGCGGTTGCCTACGATGACGTCGGCGCCCCATACCTTATTAAATATTTCTTCGCGGGAGAAAACCTTGCCCGGCTTGGAGATGAGTAGGTTGAGCAGCTCAAATTCCTTTTTAGCTAATTCTATGGACTCTCCGTTTCGCTCTACGGTTACGCGGGCGCGGTCGACGATGAGATCGCCTATGCGCAAGCGATCGTTTTCTTCCTGAGGCAGGTCGGTGCGATCGGATCGGCGCAACAGCGCTTTGATGCGACTGATGAACACCCTCGGGCGGATGGGTTTGGTGATGTAGTCGTCGCCGCCGTTTTCGAGGGCGGCAATCTGGGAGTAGTCTTCTTCGCGGGCCGTGAGGAAGGCGATAACCGTTTTATCAAATGCCGGCTTGGCCCGAAGTTGACGGCATACCTCTACCCCGTCGAGCTTGGGCATCATGATGTCGAGAATAATCAGGTCGGGCAATCCGCGTTCGGCTGCCGCAATGCCTTCCTCTCCATCGGAAGCAGTTATGACATCGAAACCCTCTTTGCGGAGGTTATATTCCAGAAACTCCAGAATATCAGGTTCGTCGTCTACGATGAGAATTTTTGCGGAATCCATTGATTATTCATCGGTTATGAAATACGCAGGCAAAAGTAACGCATTGTAGGGCTACGAAACGGCCTGTTGCATTAAATAATTGTTAAGTATTGTTTAAGGCCATTTACCCCATACAACGTTTTGTTGCCTCATTATTAATTCTTTGCGGCTGATTTTAGCTCATTTACCTCCAGCTTTATCTTTATTGCCCGCGCCGGCTTCAGCCTCTCGGGTCACTAATATTTCGTGTACGCGGGTATAAATGCCGGTTAGCTGGGCCGGGTTTTGGTTGAGCAGCCGAATGCATTCTTCAAAGACCTTTTCATCGATGCCCTGGTCGCGAAATATGCGTTGGTAATAGAGTTGCTTGAGGCTGTCTTTGGTTTCAGCCGGAGCTTCGTGGGCGGCGTTCTCGGCCAGATGGAGGTCGGCCAAAACCTCTGCTATCTTTTCTCCCGGCAGAGGCAACGGCGCCTCGGGGGCTTTGCACCCCGTCAGCAGGATTGTGCCCGCTATAAGAGCAATTTTGATGTATAACGCCATACGGTCTGGGGGGGGTCATTGTTTTGGGTACATAAAATGGCTTATCCGGGTATTGTGCGGTTCCAGGTCGGCCCAGGCGTCGGCGGTACTGCTGAGGGTTACAATGGCGCAGGTAGGCATATCGCCCACGCGTTCGCCGGGGAAAGCGCCGGCTACGTAAGAAAAGGCCGGGTTGTGGCCAAACAGGGCTACAGCGTTCCAGTTGTCGTCGAGCTCATGGATAACTTCCATGATCGTTGCTACCGACGCTTCGTATATGCGGGGCGCCTCCAGGATTTCCGCAGGCGCTATACCCAATGCCTCGGCAAAAAAGCGTGCCGTAGTGATGGCGCGCTCGGCAGGGCTGGATACCAGCTTCTCCGGCGGGTTGCTCTGTGCGGCCAGCAGGGCGGCCATACGGGGCGCATCGCGCAGCCCTCTATCATTGAGCGGGCGCTGAAAATCGGTAAGCTGAAAATCATCCCAGCTTGATTTTGCATGGCGAACTAAGTACAAGGTTTTCATACTCCTTCCAAACTTTTAGACAAAAATACGCGCAAAAGGAACAGCAGGTATTAATATTTTAGGGTAATTTTCCCCCCCGATAAATAACCCGACTTGGGAATATTGCCTCGGTACTGGTAATTCCCTAAAAAAGTAAAAAATATGGTCTTTAAGGACAAGGTGGTTTGGATCACGGGCGCTTCTTCAGGTATTGGTGAAGCCTTGGTATACGAGTTTGTAAGACAGGGCGCCCGACTGGCCATCTCCAGTCGAAATGAAACTGAATTACAGCGCGTTAAAATGCAATGCCCACAACAAAGCGAAGTTGAGATATTTCCTTTAGACGTTACAGATTATGAAGCGGTGAGCCAAACGGCCCAGGCCATTGTTCAGCACTTTGGCTATGTGAGCGTACTCGTAGCCAATGCCGGGGTATCTCAGCGTTCGCTGGTAAAGGATACGGGCTTAGACGTAGATCAGCGCATTATGGGCATCAACTACTTTGGGGCCGTGGCAGCCACCAAGGCCATATTGCCCTCGATGATCCGGCAGCAGTTTGGTCAAATTGTGGTCATCAGCAGCGTACTGGGTAAAATTGGCACCCCCCTTCGCTCGGCTTACGCAGCATCAAAACATGCTTTGCACGGCTTTTTCGACAGCCTGCGCGTTGAGGTATACACCGACAACATCAAGGTTACCATCATTTGCCCTGGTTATGTTCGCACGAATGTGACCATCAACGCCCTGCGCGGCGACGGTACGCCGCTCAATAAGATGGCGGAAGAAACGGCCAGCGGCATGTCGCCGGAGGCCTTTGCCCGCCGGGCGGTAAGGGCCATTGCCGCCGGACGGGAGGAACCCATCATCGGCAGCAAGGAAGTGCTGGCCATCTACATAAAGCGGCTGTTTCCAAGACTTTTTTCCAAACTCATCCGCCATCTGAAGTTTGGTTAGCATTGTCGGTTTTGCGCCGGGTTGCCCGAGGCGCCCCATAGCCGCTACTCTGCCTTGATTTCCAGTAATTGGTTAAAAATTCCTTCCAATTGCTCGGCGCCCACCCGTTTGTACAGGATGCGCTTGTTGGCGTCTAAGATGTATATCTGCGGCGTAGAGCGAATATCGTAAATGGAGTTGTAGCGGGAACGCATGTAGGGGTCTACGGTATGCAGCCAGTCGCCGATGCCATTGGTGTCGATGTAATCCCAGCAACCAGGAATTTCATCCCGGGTTTTGGTGCAAATCGAGAACATGGTTACGCCTTTGTCCTTGAAGTTTTCATAAAAAGTCTTCATGATGGGCGTCGACTCCTTGCAGTGGCCACAGTCATAGCGCCAGAAGTAAAGTATGGTATAAGGCGACTTCACCTCATGCAGGCTCACGGGCGTGCCGTCGCGGCGCTGTAGGCGCAGGTCGGGCGCAATCCGACCGATGAGCAAGGGGCGCAGCGTATTGGCATTATCCATAATCTTTTGCAACTGCTCCTCCTCTACCCAGGGGGCCATTCCTTTGGAATAGTAGGTGTCTACCAGATGCACATAAACGGCATCCATGCCCACGTATTTTGACTGTGCGTAGAAATTGAGGAAGTGTACGAGATAGAACTTGAAGGTCTCCGGCGCCGGCTGAACCCTCCTGAGCACCTCATCTACAACCCCGATTAGCGTATCGGGGTGCTGGACGTTGAGCTTTTGCACATAAGTATCAATGCGCTGAAAGAAAAAAGGCGTGCGCAGCAGGCGGGGGTCGCCCAAATTAATCTGGTCGAAGAAATGCTGTTGGGTCCAACGCCATCGCTTGATTTCGACTTCTTTTTCGTCGCCTTCAAACGCCGGCACATCGGCGGGCATATTGGCCCGGATGATAGCCGCCGTGAGCGTGTTGGCATGGTTGGCTACCACCTTGCGCTGGTAAGAGGCCACATCCTCATTTAAGGCTTTAAGATCAGCCTCAAGCCTCTCTTTTTTCTTTACGCTGGTTTCTGCATCTATCTGTTTTTGCAATTCATCCGCCTTGGGCCGCTGCTCGCCAAGATAGCGCAGATAATTGTAAAACAGATCATTATCCAGCGACCCCTCAAAACGAGTATCTTTCAGCGGGTCTGTTTTATCTGCCCAGACCCTAAACCGCTGGTTTTGGTCGTCGACGAGTATCTGAAAAAAATTATTATCCGGGGCCATAACAACTAAGTACATCCCTCCGGGGAGCGGCTCGTCGCCGGAGAAAGTATAAGATCCATCGGCACTTCGCGCTACGGTATCCTGAATGTACTGTTTATCGCCGAGGTAATATGCCAGATAAAGTTCGGGTTGGTCATATCCATTGATGGTTACGCGGATGTTGTAGCCTGCCTGGGCCGAAACAAAGGCCAATGCGCTACACAGCCATACCAAGGCCAGCAAAGAACTCTTTTTCATATCATCAGTTTGTGTACAATCAACAGGCAAATATGCAACTTTAGACGATTAAGCTTGCGCAAAGGTTCTAAGATTAATGGATTATTAACAATTATCCCGTCCTTAACCCCTATCTTTGCACGGTATAAAAACCGCCATTCTCATGTTGCTTATTACTGGCGCTGCCGGATTCATCGGCAGTTGTTTGGTCAAAAAACTCAACGACGAAGGTCGCCGCGATCTTGTTTTGGTTGATGATTTTAGCAGTCGCCCGGATAAGGCGCCTAACCTCGACGGAAAAGGCTACCTTCACAAAATTCATCGGGATGAGGCGGTCAACTGGTTTGACCAACACAACCACTCAATAGAGGCGGTCTTTCACATTGGCGCGCGCACCGATACTACAGAAACCGATACTCATATTTTCGACCGGCTTAACCTCCATTATACCCAGGCGCTGTGGCAACGTTGTTGCCAATACAATATCCCTTTCATTTATGCCAGCAGCGCAGCTACTTATGGCGCCGGCGAGTTGGGGTATACCGACAGCCACCAACTACCGGAACAGCTACGGCCGCTAAATCCTTACGGCGATTCAAAGAATGACTTTGACCGCTGGGCGCTTAACCAGCCAACGGCGCCTCCTCATTGGTACGGGCTTAAGTTTTTTAATGTATACGGCCCCAATGAATATCACAAAGGGCGAATGGCCTCTGTTATTTTTCATACGGTAAATCAGATCCGAGCCAATGGCAGTATGAAGCTCTTTCGCTCGCATCGGCCGGATTTTGCCGACGGCCAACAGAGTCGCGATTTTGTTTACGTCCGCGACGTGCTCGACATCATCTGGTGGCTATACCAAAATCGGCCTGAAAACGGCCTGTACAACGTAGGTACCGGGCAAGCCCGATCGTTCCTTGACCTGGCCACGCTGACCTTCCGCGCCCTGAATCTCGAACCGAAAATTTCCTTTATTGATACGCCGGAAGACATCCGGGATACTTATCAATACTTCACCGAAGCCGATATGAGCAAGCTGCTGAAGGCAGGCTATCCCCTACCCTTCTGCTCTTTAGAAACCGGCATAGGCGAGTATGTCGGCCATTACCTGAGCCATTCGCAACGACTGTACTTCTAAGCTACTCAACAACGATCTTGCGATACGTTTGCCGGATGTTTGGGAAGCGGTTAAACAAATGCGGATGCCGCTCGTAATGCTTTTTAATCCGATAGCGAAGATTATCGGTATTTTCCAGCCCCATCTCTACGGCCACATCCCGTTTTACCTTATTCTTCTGAATCAGTAGCGCTTCTATCCGCTCCAGATCGATCAGGGCGTGCTCTTCATCAATACTGGCCGGCGCCAAGGCGCCAAGCGCGGGCCCTGTTGACACCCCGCCGGCCGAAGGAGCCATGTTGCCCATTGAGGTTGTGGCGCTTAATGCCGGGTGCGAAGGATGCTGAATTTCAGCCGGCAAACACTCAGGGGTGATAATTTCCAGGCCAAAGATTTTTTTCCGCAGCAGCATATAACTTACTGCATTTTTGAGCTCGCGAATATTGCCCACCCATTCATAGCCGAACAACAAACGCAAAGCCTCTTCACTAATCTGCCCCTGAAGATCAGGGGTATTCAGGTAGTGTTCCAGCAACAGGGAAATATCTTCCGGGCGTTCGCGCAAAGGAGGCAGTTCGACCACCATAGCCTTGAGTCGTTGGTATAAATCGGCCCGGAAACGCCCGGTTTTAACGGCCTCATCCAGATTGCGGTGGGTAGCCGCCACCACCTGTACATCCAACTGAACATCCTTGTCGGAGCCTACCGGCCGAATGAGCTTGGTTTCCAGAAAACGCAGGAGTTTGACCTGAATGCTGTGGTCTATATCGCCTATTTCGTCCAGCATGAGGATACCGCCATTCGCCTGGTTGAAATAGCCTTCCACATCGCGGGCAGCCCCGGTGAAGGCGCCTTTTTTATGGCCGAAAAGGGTGCTTTCCAACAGCGTATCCTGAATGGCCGAAAGGTTAACGGCCTGAAAGGGCTTGTCCTTACGCGGGCTGTTGGCGTGCAGGTAGCGGGCGGCAACTTCCTTGCCCGTGCCCGTTTCACCGGTTAAGAGTACCGTTATGTTAGGTTCTTCCGATACCAACCGCAAAATGCGCTTGATTTCAGCAATACGCCCCGATTCGCCTATAAACGCATACGCGTCGCCATCCTCCGAGCGTCGGCGCGAAACCTCTTCTCTCAGTTTTTGGTTTTCTACGCGCAACTGGGTGGTTTCGGCCTTGAGCTGGCTATCCTCAATGACGGAGATGAACTTGTTATTCCAGAAGTCGAAATCAAAGTCGTCTTTAACCAGAAAATCCCGGGCGCCTAATTTCATGGCCTGCACCACCGTATCGATGCCTCTATCGGCCGTAACCACAATGATGGGAAGGCGAGCATATTGCGCCATAAGGCGTGGGATGAGTTCGAGCCCTGTCTTCCTGGAGGGGTCGTCAAAAACCATATCCAGCAGCACCAGGTCATAATCCTGGCGCTCCTTGAGCTTTCGGAACAATTGATCGGCGTTTACGGCTCCATCAAACACATACTGCCGGCGAAAAGCGTAGCGAATATGCTGATGAAACTCAGCATCGTCGTCAACGATTAAGATGTGATAGTTCTTTCCCGACATAAATCTCTTCTACCTTGGTGAACGCACTTCTAATGTCATCCAAAATGGCCAAAGCCTTCCCCTGCCTGAGCAAATCCGGGTCTCGACCTTCCTCCTGCATCCAGCGCGCCAGAGGCGGCAGGATACGGGTTATCTGATCAAAAACCTCGGCGAAAGGCGCCATCTGAAAGTAGTTGGCATAATTGTCCCAGCGGCTTTGCCATTCAGCCCATTTGCGGGATAACGACGCCGGGGCCAGCAGATCCTGGTAAACCTCTTCATAAGGTACGCCCATATCTACTACTTCCCGATGGGCCAACTGAAGCAACATGCGCAATCGATTGAGCAGCGCGAGCATACTTTCGTTGCCGTGCCCTGCAAAGAACCGCCTCAACTTATCATTGAGGTCAAGCCCTCCCGATGGCGTAGGCCACCAGTATTCGCCTGCCGGCAATGCACTTTCAAAGAAAGCAACCGGATCAGGCGGCAGGTCCAGCAGGTCAAGGTCATTGCCCGACTGTCCAACCCTAAAGCCGGCGCATACCAGCTTCAATTGGGGAGTGTGTAGTTCAAGATAGTGTTTCCAAAGATTTTCAGCTGCCAGGTATTGGTCGTTGTGCAGCAGCGGTACGAACAGTAAAAACGCCTCAGCCGACAACAGCGCTTCGCGCTGCGACTCTTCCCCTTTCGGCCAAGGGTTTAGTGTGTATCCGTGTTGGGTTAGATATTGCAACAGATGGGGCGGCCAGGGCCGATCTCCACTGATGCCTGTCAGTTGTCTCATTAAGCGTATGTTGCACCTGGCATGGCGTCGAGCAAAACGTCGAATTGATCTCGTAAAACCTTAAATTCCAACGCATTGCCTTTCGCGAGTACATCCTGTTTTATCGTCAGACACAGCCGCAGATAAGCCGCTCCCACCGCTTCGCCATACAGCGACGCCAACTGGGCGCAGCCATCGTCAAAGTGAAGGGATCTGCCTTCTTCTGCAGCCAGCATCTTCAATTCTTCTTCCGGGCGGGACCCCTTAGTGAGCCTGCCCACAAAACTCAGCAAACGCAGCAATAACAATCGTTGAGCAGGCTGGCTGAGGAAGGCGTACATTTCTCCGGCAGCACAGCCCGGCTGGCTAAGTAGCGGCCCTATGGCCGAAAAAAAGTCTTCCTTTAGTTCAAAGATACGTTCTTTAAAGGCAAATAGGTACCTGCTCCACACATAATTAAAATGTTCAGGTTTTAGCAGTTGCTTTTCTGCATCCGCAATAGCGGAAAGCGATAGCTCTCCGGCGGCCTCCAAACTCTTATGCGCACTGAAAGTGCCGCTTACCCCCAGCAGCCCGCGAGGGTCGCGCGTCAGGTATATGGCGTCGCCCCCTTCTCCAAACAAAAAGCAGCACTTCAGGCCTTTATGCCCCCGGAAAGAAGCCGTTAGTTCATTGATGTGATCCTGATGATAGCCATGGCGCCGATGCATAAACACAAACACATCGCCTCTTTCGCCATAGTTGCTCACCGTCGACTTGAGTCTGTCGCCTAAGCAGGTGCCTACCTTTTCATCGATACATACCACCCGGTCGCTGCCCTGACGGCTCCCCAGCACAGGCCACACGGCTCCGTCAGCCGTTTGGCCGCCGCTACCCCACGACCATACGATGATTATGGTGCGGTCTGCCGTTGAAGGAGTTCCTGACTGCATACTTTAGCTTCCGAACAGTACTTTAACGAGGTTATACTTCAGTTCAATGTCATCCTGCCGTCCAATAGCGTCTTCCACCGCCGAAATCAGCGATTCTACCGGCCGGAACATAGTAAAGCGGGTTAAGCGATCGTAGCGGGGGTCGGAAGTAAGCCGGCTCCACCACTTCGTCCGGCCCCGGCCCGTAGTGATGACGACCACAAAGTTATCGCGCACTTCTCCATTTTCATCACTCACCCATGGCAGTATCTCCTGCTCAATAAATAAGCCTATGTTTTCATCCACAAAATCGGGGTGGTTGCCATATTTATGCACCAGTATCCGTTCAATAAATGAAAGGTGAATGATGAGAAAATGGCAATCCGGCAGAATATGCTGCTTGCTGCGCTCCCAGGTGCGGGCGCTGCTGTATATCTCATTGTCCTCATGCAGGAAGAAGAGGTTGAGCGCCCGCTCATAAAGCGACAAGCGAGAGGAATCGTCCATGCGGCTGTAGATGCGGTTGTCTACCACGGCTACACGGGTTGCAAGAACTTCAAACAACTCAGCCATCCTGCTCATCGCTTTGTCCGACAGCGGCTCGCCGGGCTCAACCGGAGCCATAAAATACTTCTTATAAATCCCATGATTTCGATAGCGCAACACCTCCGTATCCTGGGTAATGCCGCCATGCGCCAGGTTTACAATCTGCCAATGATCCTGTTCTCCCATGGCGGGCAGGCGCTGCGAGTCGTCCCACGCAGGCAGGCATACAAAAGGCTTGCGAGAGCCGGGCTGCAACCCAAAGCGGAAGGCAATAGCGTCGTCAACCCGAATTTGTAAAAAGGCGCCACGGTTAAACAGCCACCCTGGCAGCCAGTGCATATACGCCTTATATATAGACGAATCGCCGGAGGAATTCAGCGCCTTCACCTCCCGGATAACCCGAATGACGCCTTGGGCACGCACCTGCCGGAAGAGGCGATCATAGCGCACGTCCCTGGCCTGAATGTTCACAAACCGGAAGCGGGCTAAGTTGTCCCACACGAAGTCAGTATCTTCTGCATGCTGTACATTCCTGATGTCGGCGGCCTTCCACAGCATAAAATGCTTTTTGAAGTATCCATGCCGGTGGTCGTATACCTGCGTAAATTCCTCCCAGCGCTTGAATACCGACAGGCAGAGCTCAATATCCTCATGGGGCGCATGAACGGGGCTGCTGGAAGGCGTAATCCAGGGGTAATAAGCGGCATCCCGCTCAGAGTCGTCGCTTTGGTCGCGCATGGGGCTTTCGTCCCCGTTTTGCACCGCCAGGAAGCTGTTGTTAAAGAGCATGCTGGCGCATATTTTGTCCTGATACCCCCCGCCCAACCGAGGCGAAAAAGTTTCCATATCCATCACCCCTTCGCGAAGCGAGGTATAGAGGCGCTTAAGCAAAATATCGCCTTCATCCGTCATCAATGGCCCGGCATGGTTGAGCCAAATGCCCACCCGCCAAAGATCGTGCTGGTCGGCAGGGGCATTTTGCATCCGCGTCGGCTGCACGGAAAGCACAAGCTCAAGGCCATTTTCCTGAATGCTCCGCAGCGCTTCCCCCCGATAGTGTTTTACATTGCGTATCTTATTCTCCAGCAAGGTGAAGAAAGCATGGCGCCCCACCACCTCCCCGGGCATAAATACCTGGCAGTTCTGCAAAATGGCCTTAACCTTTACAAAATCCGGGCTGATCATCACAAAATCGCTGAGACGCGCCAGTTCCGGGTGTTCCTCTACATACAGCCGCGAGCCATCTTCCATCAAAAGATACTCGCCCTGATCAGCATCCCAGTCGGCGGCCGGTCTCTTGTTTTTAAGGTCAATGGTTACCCATACGCCCTCGTTAGCCACCTTCTTGGGTCGGTGGCAGGGCGTCATGCGCCTGAGCTCATTTTCATCGTAGGGCTCGTATTCCACAATGCGCAGCGAAAGGCGGTGGATATCTTCCGACTTGGCTATCGTGCCCAAGTACAGCGGGTTGTTCACAAAGTCGTTCCAAAGAATATCATAAAGCGAAGCCGACTCGCCCCCGAAGTGGTTATCCCTGGCAATGCCGCTCCAAAAAGCGCCCTTTTGCATCAAAAACTTGAGCAAAGGTTGTATCTCCCTCGACAAAGACCCCGGATATTTTACTACGTCATAAGGATCGTCGCAGTCGCGCACCAATACCCCGCTAAGCACGGGTTGGATAAGTTCCAACAGCCGATCCTGATCAAAACCCTCCGGGATGTACTCGTCAACGATGCCCTTCAACTCAGCGGCCTCCGCCCGGTGCGTTGCCGCCTGTAAGCGCAGGTTTTCCGCCCGCCGCTTAAACCACCAATTGAGCGCTACCAAGCTATGCGCGCTGATGTTGTGCGCAAAGGAGTCGATCATAATGGAGATAATCGCCGTTTTGAGGTAGGGGCGGTATACCTTGCTGTGGATAATGTCGTCGTTAAACTTAATCCGCGCTTTAAAATACGGCAAGTGCCGATGGTAGTACTCGTCAAATTTGAGCTCCCGAAGAATGGGATTCCGGTTGATGCGCTCATAAAACTCAGGGTTCAGCGTCACCATTACCGCTTTGCTCTTTTCCGGGTTGCGGCCCACTAAGTCCCATTCCAGAATCAGGGTTTCCATCACCGCGCTGAAAGACCGAATCATATTGGCAATCCCCCCCGTGCTTACATTGCCTAAGTCGGCGCGCGTAAATACCAAGTGTATAATCCCGTCAAACTCGCCAAATTGCACCAGCGGGATAGACAGGTAGTAGTCTTCCTCTAAGTTGAAGTGCGTTTTCAGAATGTGGTACTCCGCACTCTGACGGGGCGTCAGCGGCGGCAGATTGCGATCCGGGAAAAGCTTGGCCGAAAAATAATCCTGCAATCGGCCCAGACCTACCCGCTGAATGTCGGCCAGCTTGTAGCTCCCCAGATTAAAGGAATGGTACAACTGCGAACTCACTACCGCCGTATCGCTGTTCAGGTTGGTTACGTCCAGAAAGTCCCAGTAAGTATCCAATTCCCGATGCTGCTCTTCAGGCATGCCCTCCAGCAGCTCGCGCTGTCGCGGAATGCCGGCGTACACCAGCGGCACATTCTCAAAGCGGTTGATGAACATCGTTCGCCGCCGGGGCAACGCATTCACAAAAAGCGTAATCTTATGCTTGAGAATATAAGATGACGCCACCACATAAATCCGGTCCTGAAGCAGATTGTAGAACTCGTCTACCTTCGGGAAAGCAATAACTTCCCGCTGCCCCGCTTCCGTAAGGTTGATTGCCGTAATGGGTACCATAGCCTTTCTTTGTAGTTTTCCCGTTGTACATTCAGGAGCTCATTTCGGCGATTGTTTGCTCATACTCCGCTCCCAGCGCTAAGCTACAAAGAATCCAACAAATGAGCGCGCTACTCATCTTATATTTTTATCAATGCCTGTTTTTTAGCCGTTTACCCTCCTTAAAACACCGTTCCCCGGATCAAAAACACCGAAAACTAAGCTCCCTCACCCTAAAGCAGTTCTTTTTTTGGGCCCCGCCGCATAACACCTACTCCTGATACATCCTGCGCGGCGCCGGGTGCTCCGCTACTATGGGCCGGCATGAGGCTTATCTCCAACCTTAGCGCCGACCCCGCCGGCCCATACCGCTGCGCCCCCTGGTCCAACCCTGTAAGGCGCCAAGCCTCTAATCGGGCAGGAAGCCTCATTCGACGGAAAAGAGCCCGTCAAGATTCATAAACCCTGGCTTAGAGAACCATAAGTCCCCCAACAACCCCACTTGAGCGCTAACCCATAGCTTCATGCAACGGCACATCCGCCGGGCGCTGACGCTTCCAGCGCTTGTGCGTCCATAACCAATATTGAGGCGCCTGGAGAATATCTGCCTCCAACAGGCGCAAATGGCGCTGGGTGATGACGCCATAAGGCTCCTCAGCCGGGGTAGTCGTTACTTCGGTGAAGGCCATCTCATAGTGCCCGCGACTGAGCTTGCGGATATGGCCAAAAACAACCGCCTGATCGTATTCGCGGGCATACTGCTCGGGGCCAAAAAACACGGGCGTTTCAATGCCGAGGAAGTACGTCCAGTAGGCCCGAGCCGGGTTGGACGGCGCCTGATCGGCGCCGAACATGGTAGCCGGCGGCCGACTCCGACCCAGCAGGCTGTTGAAATAATCCTTAACAGAACGCGCGGATACCAGCTCCATACCAAAGGCCGAGCGCGACTCGTGAAACTTGCGATTAAAGAAAGGGTTTTTAATAGGCGAATAAATGCCCACCGCCAAATGCGCCATCTGAGCGCAGGCCGACTGTGCTGCAAACTCCCAGTTGTTATAGTGGCCCGCCACAATAAATACCCCGCGCCCCTTATCAAACTCCCTTTGTAAAAGTTCTTCATTTGCTAACCGGCAATGGGATACCAATTCCTGCTCGCTGATGCTGAACAACTTCAGTATTTCGACGATGAGATCGAAAAAATGCCGGTAGAAGTCCGACATAATTTGCTTCAACTCCGCTTCGGGCTTATCGGGGAAGGCACGCCGAAGATTGCTCCAAACAACAGATCGGCGATAACCCGCCAGGCGAAATACCAGCCAGTACATGGCATCCGACAGGCGATAAAGCACCGACAGCGGCAACATGGACAACGGCTTTAGAAAGAGATAGTACAACAGTTGGCTCATGCCGCAAAATTAGTATTTTCGCAGCATCGCTTAAACAATAAGCTCATGGCCAAGCCCATTTTTTTCGCGCTCATTGGCGCAATTGGTTTATCCTTAATCCTTTCGGCCTGTATGTCGAAATCGCCGGCAGTAACTTCCTCCACCTCACCAGCCTCTGAATTTTTCGACTGGCAGGGGCATCGCGGCGCCCGCGGTCTGGCGCCGGAAAATTCCATTCCCGGCTTTTTGAAGGCCCTTGATTTCCCGGAGGTAAAAACCCTCGAACTCGACCTGGCCGTAACCGCCGACCAAAAGCTGGTAGTATCGCACGAGCCCTGGTTTTCGGCAGAAATCAGCAGCCATCCCGACGGGCGACCCGTGTTGCCGGAAGAGGAGGAAGCGTTGCTCATTTACAAAATGACCTATGAAGAGGCAGCCCGGTACGACTGCGGCCGGCGTGGCCATGCGCGCTTCCCTGAGCAGCAGCCCCAACCGGCAGCCAAACCCCTGCTCCGCGATGTGGTACGGCAGGCCAACCGATATGCCCGCCAACAAGGAAGGGCCCTGCCGCTGTTCAACATAGAGATCAAAAGCGAACCAGCCTGGGATGGAGAGCGCTGCCCTCCACCGGCCGCATTCGCGCAGTTGGTCATACAGGAAATATACGCGCTGGGGCTGGCCAAAAGAGTCATCGTGCAATCGTTCGACGTACGTCCGCTTCAGGAGCTTCGCAAGCGCAACAACTCAATTCCCATTGCCCTGTTGGTAGAAAACGACAAGCCTTTTGAAGAAAACATGGAAGCGCTGGGCTTTACGCCCTTTGCTTACAGCCCTCACCATCCTATGGTAACGGCAGAGCTGGTAACTAAGGCCCATACCCTTGGCGTAAGGGTCATTCCCTGGACCGTCAACGAACCCGCAGACATGCGCCGGCTACTGGCGCTGGGCGTAGATGGCATCATAACCGACTACCCCAACCGCATAAAAGAGGCCCGCTAACTTAACAATATTCCTCCAGCAGCTCGCGCAGGCGGGCCTCGGTGAGTTTATACTCCAACTTGCCCTGAAAAGCCATGGAGATGGCGCCCGACTCCTCAGATACCACAAAGGTGGCCACACTCGAACGCTCGGTAAGCCCTACCGCAGCGCGATGCCTGAGGCCGGCGCTTCGAGGCAGGTTAGTGCTTTCCGATACGGGCAGCACACAACCCGCCAGGTGTATTTTGCCTTCCTGTATGACCACCGCCCCATCGTGCAGCGGCGATTCCTTCTGAAAAATACCCTCCAACAACGCGCTTGAGATATGGGCGTCGAGCAGTACGCCCCCCGTAACCAATCCGTCGAGATTGAGATTTCGGCCAAGTACGAGCAGCGCGCCCGTGCGACTGCGCGCCATGCGCAGCAGAGCCGTGAGCAAGGCGTCTACCTGCTCCTGATCGTGTGCAGGCGCCGTGTTGCCCAAATTAAAAAGGCGATCCCAAAAACGGGAGAGCTGCCGCAGGGTGCTGTTGCCGAGAAAAAGCAAAAACCGGCGCACCTCCGGCTGGAAAATGATGATCAACACGATGACCCCGACATTCACAATCTGGGTGAGTATGGCCGATAACAGCTTCATTTGCAACTGTGTAACCAACCACCAGGCTACATACATCAGCAGAACGCCAAAGAAAATATTAAAGGCAATACTTCCCCTAAGCAACTTGTATAAATGAAAGAGCAGATAGGCCACAATAACAACATCCAGCACATCCCAGACGCTGATGGGCAAAAAACCAATCTTAAAATCCAGCCAACCCATGCCTGTTTTTTGGATTATGCGTTATATTTGTTGTTGGTAATGACCGTGAAAACCTTAAAGGGCATCAAGATATGCAAATATCCCAAAACTTCCGAATCATCGCACTATTGGGCTTGCTGTTATCTTTAGCAGATGCAGGGCTTGCACAAGTTATCCGCGAAAACGAAAAAGGCGAAAAAATCATTGTATACCCCGATGGTAGAATGGAGTATTTCAATGGAGAACCCGTCATAACAGACCCCGGCAGCCAGGCTCAGGCGCCGTACCCTGTATTTAGCGGTACGGTGGAACCCCTCGATGGTCCTGTATCCATCACAGAGGAAGACCTTTTTAAAATTTCCATTCGCCGGGCTCAGCTCTCCAACAATGCCGCCCAAACGGCCGGCGCCAGAGCCAATCAGGCGCGCCTCAACCGTGAAAACCTCGAACAACAGTACGCCCTGGCCCAGGACCCCGCGCTGCGCGCCCAATTGCAACGCCAACTCACTGCCGCCCGCGAAGTGGAGATCAACACGGCCAAAGAGTCTATTGAAGCCCAGCAATTGGCGGTCCGCGACCGCGCCCTTACCGAAAAGGGCTGCTTCATTCAAGCCTTCAACGAGCGCCAGCGGCTGCGCCGCGCCAGCGAAACCCTCGACGAGCAGCGCCAACGCCAGCTTGACCGGCCCTATGCCAGCAGCTTGTCGCTGATGGAAAACTCCTTGTTTCCACCTGCCGGTTTCGACCTTATGCTCTATCCGCCTCATCAGGGTTGCGACTTCACCTATGAAGGCCAGGATGAAAAAACAGGCCAATACCGGCGCGATCTCCAACAACGACTGCTCTTCACCTATACCGACGAACGGCTTCGCCCCTATCTCAAAGACAAAGACTACCTGCGCTGCGAAGGCTACCTCTCATCGCTGGGCGGGTATCGCTTTCTCACCCTTGAATTTACCTTTGCCTACCCCAATGCGCGCGAAGCTTATGGCTTTATCGAGTCGGGTAGCATCCTTACCATTAAGCTGCTCAACGGCGACTTCATCAACCTCAAATCGGGCCGCATGGATCGCGGCAGCTACGATACCCGCCGTGAAGTGCTCACCTATAGCGTTTATTACCCCATAGACCGCGGTCAGTTGGGGTTGTTGCGCAATGCCGAGGTCGACTTCATACGGGTGTTTTGGAGCAGCGGCTATGAGGAATACAAGGTGTATCAACTCGATTTTTTCCAACAACAACTCCGCTGTCTCGGCGATTAAAGCCTCAAAGACGCAACTCACCACATGAAGGCACTTGTTTTTGAAGGGCAGTCGGAAGGGCTGCATTTTCACGAGAACTACCCCGACCCCCAACCCGCGCCGGGCCAGGTAGTGGTGCGCCTGCGCGCAGCAGCCCTCAACCACCGCGACGTATGGATCACCCGGGGCATGTATCCGGGCATTGTAGCCCCGGTTATTCTGGGCTCCGATGGCGCCGGCGAGCGCCAGGGCCGGCAGGTAATCATCAACCCCAACATCGGCTGGGGTTCCGACCAGCGCTTCTCTGCCAAAGGCTATTCCATTCTGGGTATGCCCGTCAATGGCGCCTTAGCCGAGTATGTAGCCGTGGGCGAAGACAGGCTCCACGACCTGCCCGCCCACCTGACCCTTGCTGAAGGCGCGGCGCTGCCGCTGGGCGGCCTTACCGCCTACCGGGCTGTATTCACGCGCGGGCGCTTGCAGGCTGGCGAGCGCATGCTCGTAACGGGCGCAGGCGGCGGCGTGGCCCTGCTGGCCATACAGTTTGGCTTAGCCGCCGGAGCCCGCGTATACGTCACTACCGGCCATGCCCACAAACTGGATAAAACCATTGCCTTAGGCGCTTCAGGCGGCGCCAACTACCGCGATGCCGACTGGGATAAGCAACTCCTACAGCAAGCCGGCGGCCCCTTTGACCTCATCATCGACAGCGCTGGAGGCGAAGGCTTCAACACGCTCGTTAAACTGGCGGCGCCCGGCGGTCGCATCGTTATCTATGGCGGCGGCCAGGGCGCCGTGCCCAAGTTTAGCCCACAGGCCATCTTCTGGAAGCAACTCGACATCATGGGTACCAGCATGGGCAGCGACGAAGACTTCGCTCAAATGCTCGCCTTTGTTGCGCGCCATCACATACGCCCCGTCATCGACAGCACCTATCCGCTATCTCAAGCAGCCGACGCCTTTGAACACATGCACAATGGCCGGCAGTTTGGCAAGATTATCATTTCGATATGACCCGCATAGGACTGCTGTCGGATACTCATAGCTGGCTTGACCCCCAACTGTTGCCCTTGTTTGAGGAATGCGACGAAATATGGCATGCCGGCGACATAGGCGATCTGGCCGTAGCCGACGCTTTGGCCTCTCGCAAACCCTTCCGGGCTGTATATGGCAATATAGATGATGCGGAAGCCAGAGCGCGCTTTCCACTCAACCTCGATTTTGAACTCGACGGCCTGCGCGTATTGATAACCCACATCGGCGGATACCCGGGTAAATACACAGCGCGCGTAAAAGCCATACTAAAGGAGTACCGCCCCAAGCTCTACATCTGCGGCCACTCCCACATCCTGAAAATTATGCCCGACCCCGCGCTGGGGCTGCTGCACATCAATCCGGGCGCCTGCGGGCAAGAGGGGTTCCACCAAATGCGCACCGCTGTGCGCTTCAGTCTGCACGAGGGCGCCATTCAGGATATGGAAGTGATAGAGCTGGGCAAACGAGGCGCCATAAGCATCTGATCCGGCCGCACACGCCTCTCCGGGGCTGCAACAAAGGAAGAAAAAGCCGCTAACCGGGCAGGGAAATTGACGGAAAGCTACAAGGAACTACCTTTCACCCGGCCGAGCAGCGCGAGGGCGCGGCGGTGGCCGCGGTTTGCCCGATACCCCAGTGGGCGGGCCCTTAGTACCTTAATGTTTAAAATCAGTCGGGTCGCAGGCTCAGCTTCGCTGATCTATTTTTTTCACCATTAAGATCGTTAAGGTAGTTAAGACCTAAGCGGCGCAGGCCGCCTGCCCATGCCTAAGCGGAGCCCCTTAATGTCCTTAACTTCTTTAATGTTTAAAATAAGAGGGATGAGGATCAGCTTCGCTGATCTTCTTTCACCATTAAGATCGTTAAGGTAGTTAAGACCTAAGCGGCGCAGGCCGCCTGCCCATGCCTAAGCGGAGCCCCTTAATGTCCTTAACTTCTTTAATGTTTAAAATAAGAGGGATGAGGATCAGCTTCGCTGATCTTCTTTCACCAT